>CAUYZR010000086.1:0-2541 GCA_963577905.1 Candidatus Thalassarchaeaceae archaeon | reverse complement strand
GGCCCGGCAGGAATTCTTTGATGATTTTCTCGGCTGCTTGATTCACTTCACAGTAATCTCCAATTGTTTTACTGTGGTTTAGCATTATACTCAGGCCGTCTTCTTCTTTGCCTTTAATTTGGAATAACTTTTCCACGGCAGCCTGGTTAAATGGATCACATCCCATCCCCCATACCGTATCGGTGGGGTAAACTACGATTCCACCATTTTGGATTTCTTTTCTAGCTTCTGTGACGGAAATCATTAAGCTTACTCAGAAATAGCAGTTTTAATGTTTTTGGATACGCTATCTCTGCCCTATAGGTCTAAAGGTTCGATCTATAGGCCCCACATATCTAGCCCTAGGCCTGATGAGTCGGTTATTACCATATTGCTCTAATACATGTGCAGTCCAACCAGCTACACGCGACATTGCAAAGAGGGGTGTAAACAAATCAGTTGGAATCTCAAGCCCATAGAGTAATGGAGCCGAATAGAAGTCGACATTGGTTATTATTGGCTTTCTGGATTTGACCTGTCTTTCAATCTCTTCAGCAACCTCATACAGAGTCATATCATTTCTTTCTTTCCATAATTGAGTTGCCATTTTCTTCAAGTGTGGTTTTCTGGCATCATCCACTTTGTAAACGCGATGTCCAAAACCCATTATCTTCTGTTTTTTCGCAAAGGCATTTTCTATGTAGTCGGAAGCCTTTCCTGGTTTTCCAACCTCTATAATCATCTCCATTGCCTTTTCGTTTGCACCACCGTGTAGAGGCCCACTGAGGGTTCCTACTGCAGAGGTAATTGCAGAATGCAGGTTCGCTAACGTACCTGCGGTCACTCTGGCTGAGAAGGTTGATGCATTAAATCCGTGGTCTGCTAAAAGAATAAGATAGAGGTCTAAAGCCTGAATCTGGGTCTGTCTGGGTTCTTTTCCAAGTAACATTCTCAAGAAGTCTTCAGCGTGTCCTCTCTTAGGATCAGCTTCTAACTGTGGCAAGCCTTCGCGCAACCTGTGGATCATTGCCACTGCGGTTGCGATTTGTCCGACCAAACGTAGTGCCTTGGGTGGTAGTTCACTGAGCGGTACATTATTCTCATAATGACCAAGGGCAGAGACTACGGTTCTCAAGGTGCTCATTGGTGAAGTTTTACCGGCTAGTTCAGTAATCATCTTTTGTATTTCCTTTGGAAGAACTCTGGCCTCACCAATTCTTTCAGTCATCTTTTCCAGTCGTTCATGGTTAGGCAATTCAGTATCATAGAGCAAGCATACGACCTCTTCAAAAGTAGTGTTGAAAGCTAGGTCATCTATGTTATAGCCACAATATCTTAAAATCCCTTTTTCACCATTTACTGAACTCAGGGATGTATCAGCTGCAACAATCCCCTCTAAACCTTTGACAGGTTCGGGAATTGAATCCTTATTATCTTTTGGCAATGACACATCGAAACATTATGGAGTGCAATATTTAGCATTTACCGAATTTCAGTCTTTTTTGTATTCAGTCACACGGATTCCAAAATCACCCATTATTGCCGGTCGTTTCATTATTTTTTCCATTTTCTGGTTGAATGCAGTTTCTAGGTCCACATTCATGGCAATGGCGTGTCCGATTATCAATATTAGCAGGTCAGCTAACTCTTCCACCTTTTCAGAATCAGGTTTACCTTTAGTGAAGCACTCTGCAAATTCACCTAGTTCTTCAACCGTAAGTAAAATTCGATAGGCCATATCGTGTCCTTTGTTTGTTTTCTCATGGAAACTATACTTGTCGTGGAATTCCTGAACTATAGCTAACATTTCAGAGTAGGTCTGACTCATAGATATCGGTAGGCACTGCACTTTGTTACTCTTTCTGCTAATTTTCCGAGATAGATAGCATAATTATAGGAAACTATTATGATGGTTCCTCCATATTATAATAAAACGTGAGATTCGATGTGCGGGCGATAGCTATCTGCCTCATCCTCTACGCAAGTAGCCTTTCTGGCTGTCTTGAGGACGAGAGGGTAAATCTACCTCCGTCTGAAGAACCTTCTCTTCCTGATGGTACATTCGTTACTGGGCCAGATGGTCTAGAAATAGAAGGTGAACCTCTGTCCATGGATTTTGTTTTCAGTGATGTGGGTGAAGAAGGAGCTGAACCTAGTATAGGAGTTACTTCGAGTGGGTGTATATTTTTCATAGCATTTGAGAAACCAATGCGCTCATGTGATCATGGTGGAACTTGGGTGGATACAAGCGATGTTACACAAGCGTTCTTTACCAACGACCCATATGGATGGGTTGACCCAATCACTGATCGAGTGTTCAATATCCATATGATGGGACTCTGGACCACTTGGATTGGTTGGTCTGATGATGATGGTGAAACTTGGTTATCGAATCCTCATGATTCTGGTTCAGTACCTATAAACGACCATATCAAACTTGGTTCAGGGCCATGGACTGATGACGGATATGGGATAGGAGGGGGAATCTCCTCGAATGTTTATGAGACTGCAGTATATTTCTGTTTTAACAAACTACTCTATATTTCCTGTTACACTAGTTAT
>CAUYZR010000085.1:0-2622 GCA_963577905.1 Candidatus Thalassarchaeaceae archaeon | reverse complement strand
GAGCACCTGACACCTTTGACATTTTTCGCATGGGTTATAACACTAGGATATATGAGGTATTACTATAAAGATTGGAGAGAAACAAAGCCTGAAAACGTGAAAGAAGTTCTGAATGAAGACGAATGGGCTGCCATAAAAGATAATGGTATGATGAATAAAACTTTATTGACCTTAGCCGGCACAATCATACTATTTTCTCTACATGAACTAGTGCTTAGTCCCCGTGGTATACACATAGAAATCTCAGCAATTGCACTAGGTGGGGCTGGAATTGCTATGATGTTGAGTTTACCAGATGTTCATCATGTTATTGAAAAAGTTGAATGGACTGCATTGCTATTCTTCGCAGGTTTATTCACAATGGTGGGAGCGCTTGAACATATGGGGCATCTAGAAAATATTGCCAAATGGATTTTTGCTAAGTTTGGCCCAGATGGAACGATTTCGAATGAAGCGGTTGTATTAGCTGTAGCTATGATATGGGTCGCTGCAGTGGCATCAGCTATAGTAGACAATATCCCTTTCTGCGCAGCAATGCTTCCTATTATTCACAATTTGGGAGAAATGAGTATTGATCCAGAGACTGGAATGGCTGCAGTGAATGTAATACCATTGTACTGGGCCTTGGCAATGGGTTGTGGTTTTGGAGGAAATGCGACTCCTATTGGCTCAAGTGCTAACGTAATGACTGTATCTATCGCTGAAAGAGGAGGTCACAAGATTTCAACTGCTGAATGGCTGAGAGTTGGACTGCCTGTAATGCTTATAACCTGTGTTGTAGCAACAATATTCATGTATTTGTTCTATGACACTCTGTATGTATATCCCTAAGAGAAAATATCCTTACCACAATCAGAACATACACCCTGCATGTTTACTGGCTCTCCACAATCCGGGCATTCCTGAAGCTCCCAGAACTTATCCAACCAGGCATCAATCAATTCCGGCTCATCTGAATCCTTGATCATCTGCAATTCATAGTTTCCTTTTTTAGTTATCCCTGACAATTTAACCAACCTCTCCAGACCAATCTCCGGGTTGGTCTCAACTTCTTTCTTTGAGGTGAAATAAGGTGCCAGAAAGACACCTGCAATGAAGGAAGCCATATGAGTTCCATGACCTATACCATCCTCTGTACCTAATCCGACATAAAGGGTCTCCATTCCAATAAACACCAGTGTCGCAAGCAATACCGGTACCCGATGCATGAATATCGGGCCTAGGAGCATTGGAATCTCGTCACGAGGGTAGAGCAGGGCAAAACCACCCATGATACCGAAAACAGCCCCTGAAGCGCCGATATTGATGGTTTCAAGGCCTGTTTCATTCAAAACCGATATTGACCCAGTTACCAAGGAACCTATAACCCCGCTAATCAAGTATATCCTGAGAAAGGCCCGGGAACCTATTCGGTCTTCGAAAGGTACTCCCAATAGAATCAGAATCAGCATATTCATCAACAGGTGCATCGGCCCTCCATGCATGAACATGGCACTGATCAGAGTTAACAACCCGAATTCAGGAGACTCGAGATACATCGATCTGAATCCCAGTTCGATGAAGGCATCATAGCCCATCTGGGGTGAGATCCGATAAAGGACAGCCCATGCTGAGAATATCGCAAAATTGATGAACACCAGTGATTGCGATACCATAAACTCATTGCGAATACAATAGTAGGCTACGAGAAGCCCTATCACAACCAGAATCAGAGTTCCCATAAACACAGTACTGACTGGACCTTTACCGAATTAAAGCTGACGCTGGGTCTTCTGAACGGACTGGAGAAGGCCGCGAAGCCTTCTCCTTTTCCTTTCGACGTAGAACCGTCTTACTCTTCTTCCCTGCGTAGGGAAGCGCCAACGGCTGCAACTAAGGCAGCTATAGACATTCCAAGGATTCCAACTGCGAAAGATGGAATAGATGCCTTGTTCTTGACTACAGCTATCTCACCGTTTGCATCGTTGTCGTCCTTCTGGTTCAGGTACTCGTCCTGTAACTTGTGGCCTGCATCAAGATCCTCTTGCTCTAGCTCTGGGTTGATCAATGCATAAATGCTGACAGACTCGAAATCCTTAACTGTCTCGCCAGGTATGAATGTCTCATCCCATGTTGCAGTTGCATAGTACCAGGTCATGTAGATGCCCTGATCCTCAAGCACTTGTTTTGGTGCCATCAAATCAACAGTAGTTGAAGCAACACGTGTCATACGCTTTACTCCATCTGGAGTAGGGTATGCTTTACCACTGGAGTCCATAGCATAGAAGACAACCAATACATCAGATGCGTAGTTACCTTCATTCCATGCCTTGACAGTTATGTCGAGTGTTTCTCCTTCGATTACACCTGCGCGGTTGAAGGACATCTCACCAAGCACAAACTGTGATGGCTTGATGAACAAGGTTGCCGTTACTGGCTCCCTCATATCCTCGCCACTTCCTACATCGTATGCATTGAGCACAACCTCGAACTTGCGATTACCTGCTGGTTCACCGGAGTCTTGGTCGTAGTCTGGTGCACCGAAGCGGACCGTAATCATTGCCTCATCATCTGCTGCCATGTCAAATTCATGGGTCCAGGTGCCATCGTCGTTTGAGGTTGTGATTATCGAATCAAAGGTCT
>CAUYZR010000084.1:0-2662 GCA_963577905.1 Candidatus Thalassarchaeaceae archaeon | reverse complement strand
TGATAATGCAGTTCTAGTTTACTTCTTGAATGGCCAAAGAAGCCATCCGAATGTCAAATAATCGATGATTTTAACAATAATTACGAATGCTATCAATCCTTCCAATAACATTATCTTTTGTCGAGAACCATTAAAGTCATTCTACTGACGCAAATCAAGTCTCCAGATTCATTAGTAATCTCCGTTTGCCAGACTTGAGTTGAACGCCCTCTTTTGATAGGACTGCATTTGCCAGTCACAATTCCACTTTTAGCAACCTTCAGATGGTTTGCATTGATCTCGACGCCTACAACGTAATATTTTTCAGGATCAATCGTCAAGTATCCGCCATAACTCGCCAAGGTTTCAGCGAGTGCTACAGAAGCCCCACCATGCAGGATTCCGAAGGGTTGCTTGGTCCGGTTATCAACAGGCATCGTCCCAACCACATAATCTTCACCTAATTCCGTCACCTTGATACCAAGGTGTTCGACCATTGTACCCCTGGTCTTGATATCTTTTATCGTGTAATTCTTGAACCAAATGCTCATTGGAGTGCAGCGTTGACTTCTTTTTCCAAGTCAGACTGGGACATGGAACCACTCTTTGAGAAGGTAATCATCCCACTCTTATCGATTATGACAACCGTAGGGCTTCTATCTGCTCCGAACGCATCGGTAATTTCATTTTTGCCCTTGATGAATTTCCAACCCATTTCCTCAGTCCTTTCAGCTAATTCACCATCGTCTGCGTTCTTGGTCTGTGTTATGGAAATCACTTCGACATCCTCAGGCATGGTATCATTGCAATAGCTCTTCAGAGAGTTTTCCTCGAAGTTCTTGCAGGTGCCGCATCTCATATTCATAAATTCCAATACAATAACCTTTTCACCCTCAAAATCAGATAAACTGAATTCATTCCCATCTGGATCCACCAGTGTGAAATCTGGCGCTTCCGTTCCAACTTCTATAGTATCATCAAGTCCAGTCATATCCCTGAACAGGGAATTGTTCAGTGCAAAACCACCAACTATCCCTGCTACCAGAATCACCGTGAACAATGTCTTAGTATCCACGTTTGTGTCCCTCACCCGCAGCTTTTAAAAGTTTGCTATGCCGAATCTAAAGAAAAGGCGCCACCGCCTCCTCCGAGATTTCCCAAAGCCTACGATTATGTTCTTCGTTTTTGGCCTTGCCGGAGCCCTTCTTAGCTTTGCAATTGGCAAAGAATCTTCCAGTAATATCCTTGACATCATCCGAACAGGCCAGGTGTACACTGGTCTTGGCTCCCTTCTTTACATTTATTGCCATTAGGGCTTTGGCAAAGCCAAGGACTCCTCTCCATAGCAGGTTGTTGTTGCTACCGAATTTGGAAGCTACGAAACCAGGATGCAGGCAGTTGGCCGTAATCCCGCGATCTTTCACTCTCTTGGCCAGCTCATAAGTGAACATGACGTTTGCCAGTTTAGATTTTTGATAGGCCTTGAAACCCCGATATTTCTTTTCACCATTGAGATTGTCGAATTCAAAGCTGATTCCGTAGTGAGCACTCGAAGACACACTCACAATGCGGGCATAATCGCTTGCTTCAACCAGATCCAGCAGTTTCTTCGTCATCAGGAAATATCCTAGATGGTTCAGGGCAAAGGTGCGTTCGAATCCCTCTTCAGTTACATCTCTGAAGGCAAAATAGGCTCCAACATTGTTGATTAGAACATCTATTTGGTCATATTTCTGACAAACCTCATCTGCAACCCTTGAAACTTCCTTCATCAACATCAGGTCAGCCTTGAAAAAATCAATATCGATACTATCTGCTATTTTCCTTATTTCATCAGAGACTTTCTTTCCTTTTTCTTCGTTTCTTCCGATAAGAATCAAATTATAGCCGTTCTTGGCCATTCCAATAGCAGTTTCCTTGCCTATTCCGTCTGTAGCTCCTGTGATTAGGCAAGTCCGTCCGTTCATGATTTGACCATAAGATATCTATGATAATATAGACTACCAGATTTAAACGCCTCATAAACAGGTGTTCCCTGAACTCCAGCAAAAGTCTCGAAGCTTTTCCTCATGGATCTTGGGACACTTTCCCTTATTCCCTGAACTTTACTTTCATTTATCTCATCCAAAGCCACAAGAACATCTGAGGTAATTTCCCTCTTTGCCACAATTTGGAATCCTGAATCCAGGAATATATCGTGTAGTTTTTCCATGGTCGGTTTATCTCTGAAATCGGTCCAGCAGAAATTACCTCCAGTTCTAAGTACACGATAAACTTCTTTCACAAAAGCCCCGACATTTCCATAGCAATGTGAAGATTCTACATTGTAAATTATATCTTGAGAATTATCATCTAATGGAAGAGATTCAGCATTGCCTTCTTTGAAGGAGAGATTTGTTTGTGAGGAATACCATTCATTCGCTAGTCCAACCGCATCTTTGGAGAAATCAAAACCTATCAGTTTTTTCGGATTATATGTTTTGGCAATCCAGGAAGCTCCACCTCCCCGCCCAGATCCAATTTCAACAATTTCTTTTCCCTTCAAATCTACATCGCGAATATTCATGTTGTATAACTGGATGAAAAGTCGGTTTGGTTCATCTTCTTTAGATAATTTCAGTTCCTCATCATCTTTGTAACCGTAATTCATAAAGCGGAAATCAGCCCTTTGATGTGCTTTCGC
>CAUYZR010000083.1:0-2943 GCA_963577905.1 Candidatus Thalassarchaeaceae archaeon | reverse complement strand
CCGCGCCGCTCGCCCAGGTAGCGTAAAGAAGGACCTCCATTGTTCGGTATGTCGTATCAGCACTCGTAAGTGTTAGTGTAGCTATTTGGAAGTCACCTACCATAATCTCCATGGAGGAAACATCGGACGCTATCGTAACGTCTGATTGTGCTGCATCAACGTTAGTGATCATGGTTCCAGCAACCAACATTACAACCATTGCCAGAGCGACAGAAACGCCTCTCATGCTAGACTTAGACATACGAACTTCATCCATTTTTATTCCTTCATGTTCTTTGACAGAACATAGTCCCACTCATATTGGGTAATAAAAAGACTTCCGATGAAATAATAGGGACCTTTATGCTTATTAACCAACAAATATGCATCTATCCTAACAGATATGAAAGTCGAAGATGATACGCTAAATTTCACTAAGATGTTTAGAAAAGAAAAAGGGCTTAGTAGAATAGAGCATTATGGAAGGATTATCGTTTCTGGAATGGGTGGTTCTGGAATAAGTGGTGATATTGCATCCGCGATATGTAATTCACCTCAGGTTCCATCCATTGACCCTAAAACTGATGATTATCAAGTAATTGCCTGGAAAAACTATGGGCTTCCCAGTTGGGCAAACAGCAAGGATTGTGTTATCTGTATCTCATATTCAGGCAATACGGCTGAAACATTATCGGCAGCGAAAGAAGCTATCAAACTTGGTTGTAAACTTGAAGTAATAACTACAGGAGGCAAACTTGAGAAATTAGCTGCTGTGAATAATTGTTCCATAACCAAGGTGGAAAAGGGACATCAACCAAGAGCCGCCTTACCTCTACTCTTGACACCACTTCTCTATAAACTAGGAATACCAAATCTGGATGCTCAAATAGAAGAGGTTCACAAACTTCCAATAAGGAAAGATAGAGCACAAAAAATAGCTGAAAAGTTAAAGGGCAAGACTCCCTGTATTTATGCAAATGGAGTGATGACACCCGTAGCCTATCGTTGGAGATGTCAAATAGAGGAAAATGCAAAACAATTGGCATTCCACCATGAAATACCGGAAATGAATCACAATGAGATAGTAGGATGGGGGGAAAACCCAACGGATTTTGCCGTAGTTCTAATCAGGGACAATCAGGAAGCTGAGATAGTTGGAAGAAGATTTAATGCCACGAAAAAAGTTGCTTGGGAATCAAGAATCAAATCCAATCTTGCTTGGAACATAGAGGTAGTTGAGGTCTTGGCCGAAGGAAAATCTCTGTTGGCCAGGATGATGAGCTGTGTTCTGTTGGGAGACTTGGTGTCCTTGAAATTGGCTGAAATGAATGACGTTGAAGCAACACCAGTCACAGTAATCGAAAACTTGAAAACCGTACTGGACGGAAAGTGATGATTCTGGAAGAATATTCCATTGTTCAGGCCTTCTTCATTGTTCTGTGGATAATGATGCCCGCATACTTGGCCAACACAATTGCTGTTGTCACAGGCGGACGATTCCCTATCGATCAAGGCAAGAAATTGGGAGATGGTAACCGAATTCTGGGAGACGGGAAAACCTGGAGTGGCCTTCTAGGAGGGACCCTAGGAGGGATTGCTGTAGGATACCTACAACTGAACTTTGGAAACTCTATTATCGAAGGCATAGCTGGGACAAATAGCGAAACCTTCTGGGGAGATACGCCCTTTCTAATTTTCTTTCTTTTGGCCTTTGGAGCATTATTTGGGGATTTGACTGCATCGTTCTTTAAACGTAGACAGAATCTGAATCGAGGTGACAAATACCCCCTATTAGACATGTACGATTTTATGGCCATGTCCTTATTCCTGACACTGATTCTAGGAAGAGGTTGGTTGCAAACATGGGTCCTTGATGGAATTGTACCCCTGTTTACTTTATTGATTGCAACCCCAATCCTTCACCGAGGAGTTAACATCATCGGATTCAAGATAGGTTTAAAGAACGAACCCTGGTAAAGACTAACCTGTTTTTCGGAGATTTTTGAGACCCTGCCCAATGCTATGTAAAAGTGATGTCTTACTTCCATCATAATTCACTTTCAGACTTTCTGAATTGGAGACCCAATTACCTGAGTAAGATTTTTCACACTTTTCAACACTGGTTACTAAGGGTTTACTAACTATAAAGAGTTCATCAGTGGTCGGTTTCTTTACAGACTGATTGAGTGGGACCTTACGACCTTGGGAACGTTTTAGATTAAAATCGAAATATTCAGGATATATGACTAAAGGTCGTCTTTCAGACATCAGTCAGCCACAAGAACTGCATTGACAACTCCATGCTGTCCAGGTCTGGAAGTCACTTTGGCTTTGCCATTCTCAGTCTCGATAATTGAGCCCTTAGTTATTATATTCTGTCTAACATAGTTTGGATTGGCACTATTCTCAACAACCTCTATGATTTTAGAAGATGAACTCTTACCCGATTTTAGATCGGTAATTGATACATATTCTGCTCTTAACAGACGATTCTTAAGTCTGCCACCGCGCATACGTGCAGTTTTCTTCGTTGTACCTCCAACCTTAACTTCTTGTAACTCCCTTCCAATCTCGAATCTCTTCTTTCCTCTATGAAGTGATAAACGTCCACCTGTTGACTTGCGTTTTGCTCTTCCTTGCCAAAGTGCCATGCTATAAACCTGCGTCACAAGAGTGTTGTATATAAGATTTGATATAGCCATCGTTATGAAAATATATAACCCGTAGGTAAACTTAAATAAGAATAACCCGAATTGTCAAGCATGTTACTAGAGGGAATGGCAGCAAAAGCCAAAGAGCTCAAAGACAAGGGTCAAACCAACCGGGAAATTGGTCACGAAATGCATCTTGGTCAGCAAACAATAGACTGGCTATTGGCAAAGCAATCCTCGGAAAATTTTGACGAGGGCCCCCCTCCTGATGTCAAAGTAGGATGGAGGACGATTGGAGTATCAGGATCCAGAA
>CAUYZR010000082.1:0-3046 GCA_963577905.1 Candidatus Thalassarchaeaceae archaeon | reverse complement strand
TCCGATGGTATCCGATTAGCAGCCGACATCTATTGGCCCGCTGGGGCTGATAAGAAAGATCGTTTCCCGATTTTGCTGGAGTATCTTCCTTATCGAAAGGATGAGAATCGGGCTCGCAATTATTCCCTTTATTCCTATTTCTTAGAAAACGACTACCTTGTTGTCCGTGTTGATATGCGAGGTACGGGAAATAGTGAAGGAATAACCATCCCTTATGAGTACTCAGATATAGAATTAGACGATGGCGAAGAGGTGATTGATTGGCTATCACAACAGGAATGGTCAACAGGTAGCGTGGGCATGTTTGGTATCTCTTGGGGAGGGTTCAATTCCATCCAGATGGCCATGCGTAATCCGCCAGCCTTGAAGGCGTTTGTCGCCCTGATGGCGACCGAGTATCTATATCAAGAAGACGTCCACTACATGGATGGGATTATGGTTGCTGGAGATTCCTGGATGATGAGCAATGACCTATACAATTCTTTACCCGGAGCACCTGATTTCAAAATGGATGAAGAATGGTTAAGAAATCGTTTCAATGTGGAGCCAAGTGTCTACACTTACATGCGTCAGCAGCGTGATGGTGCATTCTGGGATAGAGCTTCCGCTCGAGGTCAATATGAAAAGATACGGGTGCCCGGTTACCATATAGGAGGATGGTACGACGGATACCGCAATAGCTTACCGCGGATGCTGGAAAATGTTCAGACACCTGTGAAAGCAATGATCGGCCCTTGGGACCATTATTTTCCTCATAACGCATGGCCTAAGCCTCAGATTGAATGGCGACATGAGGCTGTTCGTTGGTTTGACCAATGGCTTAAAGGTGAAGATACGGGCATTCTCAAAGAACCTGCCTTCGCCGTATATGTTCGCAATTATCATCCACCCGATCCTGATTTGGATCAAGTGCACGGCTACTGGCGATGGGAAGATGGTTGGCCAATTGAACGGATTGAAAATCACAGCTGGTATACCCATGATGACCACAGCTTGTCTTCCGAACCAGCGGGAAATGCAACGCACAGTATGACCTACAAACCTTCCATAGGACTGGAAGGCGGTGGACCCACCATGTGGTGGGGCAGTATCGCTCCAGACCAGCAACCGATGGATGAATATAGTTTGGTCTATGATAGCGAGATACTGGATGCTCCTCTTGAAATACTGGGTAGGCCGATTGCCAGACTCCGTGTCTCAGCCAATGCAACTCGGGCAAACTGGGTTGTTCGTCTCTCGGACGTGGCACCGGATGGACAGGTAACCCAAGTAGTAGGAGCCGCCTTCAATGGCACACACCGGATTTCTGCCCGTGAACCTAGCGATATTGTGCCTGGAGAGGAATTTGACTTAAACATTGATCTTCACTTTACATCCTGGGTCTTTCCAAAAGGCCACCGGATTCGTATTGCCGTCAGTAATGCAATATGGCCGATGCTTTGGCCGACACCCATGCAGATGAAGTCGACGCTCGCAATAGGTGGCAATAATGGTTCACGGATTGATCTTCCGGTCGTTCTGCCTGGCGAAGAATATACACCTAGCTTTAAAGAACCTTCATCAAATCCCATTCTTTCAGGATATGAAGTTATAGACTCGGGGAATATTAGTGGTTATGCAGCGATCAACTCAATTCAGCACGATCCAGATACCGGTGAAGAATTTGGTGTTGCAACCAATACAGGAGCTACTCAGTACCCTTGGGGTATTGAACGCTTTGAAGAAGAGATTGAGCATCGAACTTCTGATGAAAATCCTGCATATACTTCTGTTATAGGGCGATACAAGATAACCGAGGAATTGAAGGATCGGACTCTTGATTTCGAACAGAATGTGGAGTTTAAAAGCGATGAAGAAAACTTCTATTTGACATTCCATCGTTGGGTGTCCATCAATGGTGAGCTATACAAGGAGAAAGTTTGGCAGGAAGTCATACCCAGGGATTTTCAGTAGAACTTGACTGAAAGTGTAAGTGAATAGTTCAAAAATTTTTATGTGTCTGTTATAAGTGAATTGGTCATAATTAATAAAAAGGAGAGAAGATGAAATATTTTAATCTAGTTTTTTTTGTAGTTATTCTAAGTTTTAATCTATCAGCAGCACATCATGAAGAAGAACAACAAGTAGGTATTACTGGGTTAATATCATCAGAAGTTTTTGATTTGGCTGGTGAGATGAATTTGTATGTTGAGAAGTATCAGAGTTGTGGAGATGCAGACAATCAAAAGCATTATCATCCTGTGGGAACACTAGTTTATATGCTTGATGGAAAGGCTGCTTCCCTATCATCCGGTGAATGGGAAGAATATTCAAAAGGATCTTATTGGTTTGAACCTTCTATGTGGGTGCATGATGGCGATGATCCTGATCAACCAAAACTTGGCGATGATCAATGCAGACAGACATTGGTGATTAGAGCCTCAAGAAAAGGCGAAGAACCAACAGTATTTGTTAAATAATCAGGAAATAATTTGTACTTAAAAGGGCCACATTAGTGGCCTTTTTTATAGATTGGATAATTTCTGGAAATATTAGCAAGTAGACGGATGAAAAAACTAAGCATATTCGTTGGACTAGCAATATTATCTTGTGCAGAAATGGAAACTACCAATAATAGATTGACCCAGAAAAAGACGCAATCGCCAACGGTATGTAATGACTATGTTCTTCATGAATCTGGACTACTCGTGCTTTCTTGCCCAGAGTTGGGAAAACGCACCGTTCTAGAAAAACAGAAAGAGATGCAATTGCCACCGATCTGTATGAACTTTGTTGTTGACGAAACACTTGCTCTTTCAGACAATCAATTTGAAACCGCTGAATACAAAGAATGCAAGACAATAGTATTAGAAAAATTAGGAGATAGAACCAAGGAATGAAAAAACTAATGCTACGCACTAGTCTATTAATTGTGCTGTTTTCCCTACACCTGCAAATTGCCAAGGCTGATACCGAGGATACAGGTGATGTACTGTCTTTCCTTATTCCATCAATAGCATTCGGTGAGACTATCTTTTATGAGGAAGGACATGAAGGCTCAGTAGAA
>CAUYZR010000081.1:0-3485 GCA_963577905.1 Candidatus Thalassarchaeaceae archaeon | reverse complement strand
TTCAGAGGTCTACACCAGAGATAGACTTGGAAGCACAGTTGGAAATCGATAATTTTGGGAGAGGAATGGACGCCTTTTCACTATATAATTCCGTTTATCTGGAAATCATAGCCTATGAGGAAGATGCAAGCAAACAGGAGCAGTCCACAATCCTTCTGGGTGCCTTTAACCACCACCATCTGGAGTCCCAAAAGATTCTGATCAATTCGGTCTACCAATCCTTCTGTGGGAATTACAATATTGCTTATTCACTCTTGAGAAGTTTCTTGGAATGCCATATGCGAGGTGTTTTCTTGAATCAATTGGCCCTGTCACAACATGAATCCGGTCTCTGGAAAGTTGCCCTTTCCTCACCAGTTCAGGATAGTTATGGGGAATTGGTAAACCAATTGAAGAATTATCGAGCTAATTATGACAAGATCCTGGATAATGCCCAGTTTCTGGATATGGTCTCAGGCCTGAAGCAGGAATTGAGTTTTAGCGAATTGTTGAAGCAACTGATTTCCTGGAAATTCACCAATCCTGAACAGAATTATCACAATTTCAGGAATTATTCGAGATATGGAAAATTATCAGGGTATGCCCATTCCGAGGAGAAGACACATGATATCTCCCGTCTCAAAAGGCACTTTGGAAATGATGAACAGAAGGCAATCATGGGCACTTCCATGATAGTTCCTCAACTGAGCAAGGAATATCTGAGTGACATGTGCTGCGTCATTGATTCATCGATGGTAGTTATGTTCAATTTTATTTCCAGCGTCCTCACTTTTGATTTTTATTCAGGTTTTGAGGAATTCATCACGGATCTGAAAGAAGACCCCCGATTCAGCAGTGCCCATCTGAACTATTGCACCAAGTGGATATCAGCTTATCTGGAGTCAGCTTAGTTCAGTTTATCTTCCAATTCAATAGTCAGCTGTTCCAGTAATTCCTCTAAGTTATCGCTTTTCAGAGACATCACGTTTGGCGTTATTCCCTCTACGCGGGCTTCGAATTCGCCCCCATTGCGCAGGATTTCTATATCACAGAAGGACTCTGCCATGTTGGCCCCGATTTCCACCAATATTTAAAATTTACTATCAGTTTTCTTCAACGGTGCAAAAATCATTCAGGACACTAAATTCCACGGATTCGAGGGCACGCCAGGCGTCCATCCCCCTGTCTTTAGGCGAATTGGTATAATGCTGATCTTTTTCTGAAGTATATTCCATCAATTCACTAAGGGACCTCCATCCTATCTGGTTTATGGGAACTACGACAGTTCCATTTGGAAAATTACTCCTTGGCACGAAGGTCTCATAATGGATTGAGGAAACCTCTTCGTCATCCGATTTTACTCCTAAGTAGAAGCCATGATCCCTCAGGATCCGAATCGTTTCTGTAGTCTCTGGATCACTACATTCAAAGAGGTAGGCATAAACAAAATTATTTCCTTCTTGACCTTCATCGTCAGAAGATTCGCGTGCCTCCAGATAGTAATCAGGGTTTTCGGCCACTTCATCAATCACAGCCAGTGCAGCCCAGGCTTGAAGCCTGACTCTTTCCGAGTATTCCTCCGAAACTGCGGATTCGAAGAGCAAACTTGTAGAACCGTGTACTGCAAAGTGGTTACGATGGATGCTAGAATCCTGTGAGCTGGTGGTGGGTGGATAATTGGTCACACTACCAATTCCCCATTCCTCGCTGATCGAGTCTATAACGGTTGTTTCCAAGTTATAAGAAGCAAAAATAATATCGTGGTGGGTTGCCGGATTCTGAGGCGCAGCTACTTGGAAAATGACACTTCCCACACCCCCAAATTCATGCATATCCACTGTAACCGAAGGATGCACGCTGTCAAATGCACGATGCATTGCTTTTCCCTCTGGTTCCAGTAATTTCATGTGATCACGATTTAGGTCAGTACCGTTCATATTTCCCCGCGTCCCATTATCACGTCCATCGGGATTGACCATTACCAGGATTGCCAGATTAATCTCATCCAGAATTGGATCTATCTCTTCAGGTATTCCTCTTGCAAAATGGCGGACCATAAGATAGGCCGAATCAACCGATGCTGGCTCGTTGCCATGTTGAGCTGCAACAAAGTAGACAGTTGGAACCGAGGAATCATAATCCCCAAATTCGAGCAATAACAATGGTTGGCCATTGATACTGTATCCAATCTCAGTGAAGTTCGTCACTCTTGGACTTTTCTCGAGTTCATAAGTCATATTGATAATATCCGAAGCCGAGGTCATATTCTCGGGAATATCGGTCCAGAGGTCATCAATGGTCAGATCATAAACAAAAGGTTCTTCGTTTTCATCATCATCACCAAACAATCCCCCGGGACCGGTACATCCTGTTGTAGCCAGCACAATCATCAGTCCAATCGGAATAATTTGGTTCATTTCTGCCTGTTGGATTGAGATAATAGGGATAGATAAAGTCAGGGGTTCATTTCATAAAAAGACATGAGTGTTGTAAATCGTGAATCAAGTTGATCTGGTAGCATTTTTGATTCTTTTCTTGGGAATCGTTATTCTGGCCCATCCTCTTTTTCTTTTGGTTCTGGAAAGGGCAACAGAAAGAAAGTCGAGTGACATGTTGTTCATAGGAGGTATAGGGCTTCTAGGCGTGGCTTTGATAATAGCCCTCTGGGCAGTGTATTATGCTTCAACTTCTCCTGAATTATTGTGGCCCTTGGCCCTATTCACCCTTCTTTTCAGATTTATTTCTCCATTGATATTTGTAAGAGCGATAACCAAGTGGAAAAATTCAAAAGTCCTTTTATCCAATTCGACTGGGCGCATATTTTCCGAAGCATTTCCAGGAGTGGCGATAGTAATGGGGACCTTCATTCTGCTTTCCCCTTATTTGACATCAGGAAGCTCTGAGAATCTGGAACTATTGATTGCAACCGGATTGGCAATTTTCACATTCACTCAATTCTATCTTTTCCTTTTTGTTAGGCATATTAGGAATGGCGGTCAGGTATTTGCCTGGGTTGCAGGGTTCTTGATCGGAGTAGGTTTAGTTCTGATGGTCCCCTATTATCTGGATGGATTCGATTCCGCATTCCGTCTCACCTCATCAGCAGGATGGTTTACAGGAGGTTTGATAATGATGTACGGTGAGAGACCTCCCTATTCGGATTACTTGAGGAAAATAGGCTGGTACCAGAGTGAGTAATCCACCCTTATCCCAGGTTTACGGGGTGCTGATCCTGGTACAATTGATATTTGGTCTGCATTACATAATGACCGATCTAATAGTCGAGAAAATCGAGGGTTTTGAATGGACCTCGATCCGTATTCTGTTTGCAGGGATATTGATGTTCCTGATTTATCGAAACAAGATAACCTATATTCCTAAGAGGCATGAATGGGGTTATCTGGTGTTACTTTCCTGTCTGGGGATAGTTATCAACACTGGACTTTTCACAAAGGGACTTGAACTGACAACCCCTGCCCACGCATCATTACTCAGTTGTATGATCC
>CAUYZR010000080.1:0-3694 GCA_963577905.1 Candidatus Thalassarchaeaceae archaeon | reverse complement strand
TCCACCAGATTCACAGAGACCTGAGCTGGATCGTCCCAATCACCAACATTAGGGTCTGACTGGCCTGAGTCCACTATTTGGTTTTGACATATGATATACTCGCGACCATTATACTGAAGATATTTGATATCCAAGACTTGGGTATAAGGATCATTGTACCAAGCTGTAACTGTGGTGTTGCTAGGGTCTGTAACGTCTATGATGTGAAAACCCTTCCAACCAGCCTGATAGGCGTATGTATTGCCATCTGGGGAAGCGGCAACTTGAATTTCTGCATTGCCCGGCTTGGTCAACTCATTATAACTGACAAACTCGATATTATCTGTCCAAAACTCGTGCTCGGATGCATTTCTATGATTATGGCCCTCATCCTGAAGCAGAGGATCAAACATATTATTCAAATTGATTTCGTCATTGGAATTATTATCAGTCGACCAATAATAGGATACTGCTGTTACTGAACTAATGACCAATAATATCGCAAGAGCCACCTCTTTGGACTGCATTATTCTTGCAATATCAGCGCTTATTTATAGAGTATCTTATCTTCAAAAATATGCGGTGGAAACTAACTTCTGTCATAACAATCACACTTTTGATTCTAGCATTGGCATTTATTGGTCCAAATGTTTCAGCTCATTCTGGTGGTATATTTACCCTTATAATTTCAAAAAATGGAATAGCACCAACCAATGCGAGCATGATAGTGAATGACACGGCTCGATGGATAAACGTAGATGATACTGAAAATGTGACTCATAGAATATTCGTGGATGCAGATGGTGATGGTGACTATTTTGGAGATGATGACTGGGAGTCAGGAAATTTAACAAATTCTTGTGAAACTGACGCGAATGGGACAAAATTAGATGAAAATTGCAATGCCTTTTTTGATATACCTTTCAACTATACTGATTCTGACGGGAAATACCCCTTCATGGACATATCTTCAACAGGGGAAAGAACATACGGTAACGTCACTGTTAATCCTGATACTCACTTAACACCAGGCTTCCAGCAAGAACCTGAAGAAGAAACAGAGAACTCAGAATCATTAGATACTAAACCAACATGGTTACTTGCCATCGCAGCAATATCGGGAATAGGTGCCGTAGTTTTGGGTGCCATGATTGTCTTTGGTAATAAAGATGAAGATTAAGCAGAACCAAGATCTTCTAAAAGGTATTTTCTTGAGTCTGATTTCGGTAATGATCCTGACAAGCGTTTACTATCTTAATATTCTTGATAAAGACGATACGATAGAGAGCAACGAATACCTGAAGAGTGAAATTTGTTACTACACGCTTCAGGGAATTAAATCCGATTATCATTACCATTTCCAACTCAATATAACCATCAATGGAGAAAGAATCGAGATTCCCACCAACATTGGTTTTGAGAAGGATGATAACGGAGAAACTCTATTCTTGCATCCTATTCATACATATGACAATAGTGGTAGAGTACATGTAGAGACGACGAAAAACGCTACTGCCAAACTTGGTTTTTTCTTTGATATTTGGGGAGAAGAATTCAATAACGGAAAAATACTGGACCACTCAGTTGACGACAGCCACATACTTGAAATGACAGTAAACGATCAGAATGTCGATACCTTTGAAGAAACTGCTCTTGAACCTCTAATATACGTTGTCATTGAATACCAAAAAATTGACTGAAAGTTTTTCTTACCCTCCCAGACTGATGAATTATGGCATCCATAGTTGATGGCTTTGAACCTGGGAACGTGTGGAAGTACTTTGAAGAAATAACCAAAATTCCCCGACCCTCCAAACATGAAGAGAAAATATTGCAATATCTGAAGGATTTTGCTTCTGAAAGAAATCTCGAAATGAGAGAGGATTCAACCGGAAATATCGTTGTTATCAGACCTGGAAGTAATGGGGGCGAGAACGCACCAACGATTGTAATTCAGAGTCATGTTGACATGGTTTGCGAGAAGAACCGTGATTCCAATCATGATTTTATGAAGGATCCACTGAAATTATACACCGACGGGGACTGGTTGAAAGCTGAAGGAACAACTCTGGGGGCTGATAATGGCATAGGGGTTGCAGCCGCACTATCTCTGCTTGATGCCCCTCAAGATAGTAAATTACCTCCATTGGAATGTCTATTCACTGTTGATGAGGAGACTGGCTTAACAGGAGCTTTTGCATTGAACGGAGAAATAATCAAGGGCCGAACAATGTTGAATCTAGATACGGAGGATTGGGGAGAAATCTGTATTGGTTGTGCAGGTGGAGGAGATTCCAGTATTGACCTTAGTGTAGATTATCGAAACGCACCTTCTGACTTTCTATCATTCCAGCTCTCAATTGAAGGGTTGATGGGGGGACATTCAGGAGTTGAGATTCACGAGGAAAGAGGAAATGCGATTGTTTTTCTAGCTTCAATACTGGATGCCCTACAGAATTCAATAGATTGCAGGGTTGTTTCAATGCAAGGAGGAGACAAACATAATGCAATTCCAAGGGAGGCCTTCGCCACAGTCTTAATCAGTCCAGAGGCCATGGCTGATGCTCAAATAATTGTTTCAAAGCGTGAACAGGGATTAATCAAAGAATTCGGTTCAAAGGAAAAGAATATGAAAATTAGTTTTGCTGGCCTTGATGATTCTCCTGAAGAGACTCTAACTAATGATAGTCAAACTGCACTAATCGGACTTCTAAGAACTATACCACATGGTGTACTGAAATATTCACATGACGTAGAAGGGCTAGTAGAAACCTCTAACAATTTGGCAGCTGTCAAATGTGATGGGGGAAATTACAACCTTGTATCCTCAACAAGGTCATCGATATCTGATGCTCTGGAACTACAAAGGGAGAGGATTGCACTAATGTCTAAGGCATATGGTGCAAAAGTAGAGCAAGATGAGGCCTATCCTGGATGGGCTCCTAACCTGAATTCTGCAATCTTGGAAACAACTTCTAAGATTTACGCTGAAATGCTTGATAGAGAACCCAATGTTTGTGCTATCCATGCTGGCCTAGAATGTGGTGTGATTGGTGAGAAAGTGAGTGGCATGGATATGATATCTTTTGGACCAACAATAAAAGGTCCACATTCACCTGATGAAAGAGTTGATATTCCATCTGTAAAAAAATTCTGGGATCTTCTGCTAAGAATTCTGGAAGAACTTGCCGAGAAATAGAAGTGATCGATAAAATCAAGGCCAATCTAGAAGGTGAGCTACCAGGAGTCAGATCATGGGCTAAAATGACCGTGAGAGCTGTAAATGATGAAAAGGAAAATTTGCAAATTCTAAACGACTGGGTATCGAAAGAGAATCTGGATGCTTTGAAAGATGCTGCAATCCTAATAGCCTTGTTCGAAAAAGATGGTGAATATTGTTTTCCTATGATAAAAAGGCCTGATAATGTGAAAAATCATCCTGGACAGATTGCCTTACCAGGTGGTTCCAAAGAGGAAGACGAAAGTTTGGAGGAAACTGCACTGAGAGAAGCTCAGGAGGAAATTGGAGTTGATCCCGACAAAATAGAAATTATTGGAAAATTGACACCAATACCAGTCCCTGTATCTGGATATCTGGTACAAACCTATGTAGGCGTAATGGATGAAGAGCCTGAATGGAAATTATCAGAAAACGAGGTTGCTGATTTTTTTGTTTTGAAAGTATCTGAACTTCTTGATTCTGATAAAGATTATT
>CAUYZR010000079.1:0-3755 GCA_963577905.1 Candidatus Thalassarchaeaceae archaeon | reverse complement strand
GAGAAACCAGATAATTCTAAATTTTGTTTCAATCATGATTATAAGGTGATTTGTAAAGAAAATAATTTGAAAATAGACTCATGGCAGTATGACAGTGAGGCGA
The DNA here is from genome assembly GCA_963577905.1 of Candidatus Thalassarchaeaceae archaeon. GTDB lineage: Archaea > Thermoplasmatota > Poseidoniia > MGIII > CG-Epi1 > CG-Epi1. The sequence continues at coordinate 3,652 of CAUYZR010000079.1, read as the reverse complement.
AGCAGACTTATTTTGTCTATAGGCACGATTAAAAATCGTAAATCATTATATTATAGTGTATAATTAAGTAAAACAATGAGGTGGATTACCTTACTTCTCATTTTTGTATTTGGCACCTTGGTTATTTCCACGAATGTTGAATCCGCGGAACCTGAACAAGTGCATCTTGCCATGAATGGAATCCCTGGAGAAATGGTAGTGCAATGGGGAACTGAAGAAGATACAACCGCTTTCTGTAATTCTGACAATACTGTAGAATATGGTACTGGTCAGGACAGCCTGAATTTCTCGGAGGAAGGAGATGATGACATGTACCTATGGACAACCTGTACACACACTACTATCCTGTCTGGACTGACTTCTAACACCACATACTATTATCGAGTGGGAGGAGGAGGGGAATGGAGTGACGTCTTTTCTTTCAATACTCTGGAAAAAAATCCAGAAAGTATTCGAATCGGGGCGATAGCTGACCATGGGACCTCGAGTAATGCCCAGGAAACAACTAGCAACATGGTTCCAGTTGATTTTGATCTGGTAATACATGCTGGAGACATATCTTATGCTAATGGGGCCGGCTCAGGAAATGGAATCGGAGATCAAAGTGTATGGGATGAATATCAGAACCAGATTGAAATGATTGCCTCAAAGTCACCTCATATGTATGCACCAGGTAATCACGAAGAAGACGCTGAACCATACGGGTTTGATGCTTATGAAAGTCGATTTTACAGTCCTGGAAGCAACAGTTTCTGGTACAGCTTCGATTTTGAATATATTCACTTTGTTTCGATATCAAGCGAACACGATTATGAACCTGGAAGTTCACAATATACCTGGCTAGAGAATGATTTAGAAGAGGCAGATGGGAATCGGGAAAATGTACCTTGGGTAATTGTCTTTGCACATCGTCCCATGTATAGCTCAAACGGAGAAGGTGATGGGCATGGAAGCGAGATTGAATTCAGAGATGCGATGGAAAGCCTACTTTTCGATTACAATGTCGACTTGGCAATCTGGGGTCACGACCATCATTACGAAAGGACACATCCTGTTTTTGAGGAACAGGTTTATGCCAATAACACCGGAAGTTATGATGACCCCTACTATCTTCCAGACGCACCGATTCACATAGTGGCAGGGATGGCGGGGCGATCCATATATGATGGCTTTGAGGAGCCGCAACCCGAGTGGTCAGCTTATCGAGAATTGTCATACGGTTACACCCAATTCGAAGTCACGAAAAGTGGAACTCTGCACTACGAATTCGTAAGGAATTCTGATGGAATAGTATCTGACGAGTTCTGGATTGTGCAATCTTTGGATTATAAACCCTCTGGAACAATAGATTATCCTGAAACTGGAACCAATCAGACGAATAAAACCGAAGATAATATAGTTGACAAAATCAAAGAACTGGATTATACTAATGCGCCAATTTCAATCTTAATTGTGACCGTTGTAGCTATCTTCAAATCAAGACTTAGAGAAATATGAGTTCACATCTTCAATTTGATCAATGCTAAGACCACGCCCCAAAATACCATCCCAGCGTTTTTGTAGAATCCCATCCTTGAAAACCGCCATTGAGGGGACTATATTGAGGTCAAAGCCTTCCCATAACTTGGAATCAATACTTGTGAGATCTGCAATCATTACTGAAGAAACACGGCTATATTCTCTCCAATTATTAAAAAACGAAACGCAGTAGGGACACCACTCTGCAGAGAAAATTATAACTGACTGGCCTGAATGATTCACAAGTCTCTGTTTATCAAAATCTTTATCAGTGAGCCTTGGCAAATCCTTCATTTCTTTTTCCAGATCATCATGACTTCACGATTGGCACGTGGCTCTATGGATTCTTTAGGCATTTCTTCAGATTCCAAATTCCAATGTAGGCTAAATAGTGCATGTAATTCAGAAATGTTGACACCCCATGGAGGACCGCCTTCACCGATATCCTTGTCCAGCGGGAAAAACAATCCCAAGAGTTTACCCTTAGGTTTGAGTAATTGCCAAATCACCCGATCATACTCGAATCTGCGTTCAGGACTTATCGCACAGAAACAGGTGTACTCCAGAACATAATCAAATTTGCCATGCAATTCATCAGGCAAGTCAAAGAAATCCTCACGACGGACACTCATCTCAACCTCTTGCTTTCTAGCGTTTTCTCTTGAAGCCAGAACTGCAGTCTGGGCAAAATCAATAGCTGTTACTTCAAAACCAGCTTTAGCGAAAGTTACGGCATCATATCCTCTACCACAACCGATCACACAAATTCTGCCTTTGGGGACCTCAGTTGCTAATCTTTCAAAGACGGGAGTAGGGCCTCCAATATCCCAACCATCCATTTCGGATTCATAACATGCTTCCCAGAATTCTGCTGTATTAACGGGGTCTTCCACAATGTTCGCAAAAAGAGGTGTTGTTAAAAGATAGGGTCAAACTTTTTGGAGACCTTTCCTCATTGTACATAATATGACAACCGTACTAATGAAAACCAGTGCTGGAGATATAAAAATTGGATTATTTGATGACAAGGCCCCTAAAACGGTAGACAATTTTCTTAGCCTAGTCGATAAAGGATATTACAACAGATTACACTTTCACAGAGTAATAAAGGACTTCATGCTTCAGGGAGGATGTCCGAATTCCAAGGATCCAAATAACCCTCGGGCTGGAACTGGGGACCCTGGATACAAGATAAATGACGAATTTCACCCTGACCTGAAACATGACCGGCCAGGGATTCTTTCAATGGCAAATGCTGGACCAAATACAGGAGGCTCCCAGTTTTTCTTGACGACTGTTGCCACTCCCTGGTTAGACGGTGCTCACGCTATATTTGGTGAAGTCACGGAAGGAATGAATGTTGTTAAAAAGATAGAAAATTGTAAAACTGGCCATCAGGACAGACCAAACAAACCTCAACAAATAATATCAGTTAAAAGATCCTAAATCAGTCCTCAGAGACTGCCAAATTAGTACCAACATAGGGAACATCTAAGTCTAACTGCACAATGTACAATCCTGAGGTTATACAAGAAAGATAGACATATCCATTATGATATTCCGCAGTCCAGAGAAAAGGAACCCAGCCAAAATCGTAGAACTGTGAATCTAGTGGTACACCATCGGCTCCATGTGGCAAGTAATAGCCAACCGTAGCTTCTCTATAGGTATTATCGAGGTACCCATTTCCTACCATCAAAGTTTCCACATCCAGAACCCAGAGGCCCGAGTGGTAATTACCCATGTAGATTCTACCATCCCATGTTCCTCCATGTGATGTATCCCCACCTCCTGATGTATCAAACCAGACCGTGTCTGCGTTATGAGGAGAAAACAGAAGCCATTCCTCTCCTCCAGGAATATGATGATCTGCTCCAAACGGATTTTCCCAGGCACTCAAAAGTTTGGGTTGGAAAGTAAATGAATTACCATTAATTGAATAATCAGTGGTATCCAATAGATAAGACAGCCCAGTACCATTAGTTGTTTCTAGAACCTCGGTCGCAATAAAAGTCAAATGAACGGGATCATCACCCATTCCCAAATGACTGGCATCGACCATGACCGGATATGGTTCTGCATAATGAATGTAACTGGCTCGTCCACCATTAACTGAAGAGGAATTACTAGCAGT
>CAUYZR010000078.1:0-3857 GCA_963577905.1 Candidatus Thalassarchaeaceae archaeon | reverse complement strand
TAGATAAGCAGAAGTTTACAGAATCTAAAACAGTTAGACATTTTGCAATTTCTTTAACTGGTGAACCTACTTTGTACCAGAGGCTTCCAGGTCTGCTTAGAGAACTCAGATCCCGTAAGATTTCTTCATTTCTAGTAACGAATGGATTGCATCCCGAAATGGTCGAAAGACTAAGAGATGAAGATTCATTACCAACTCAATTGTACATGTCTTTAGATGCTCCGGATGAGGTTACATGGAAGAAAATAGATATTCCTTTAATTCCAAATTTCTGGGATAAAATCAAAGGAACACTAAAGTTAATGGATGGATTAAAGACTAGAAAAGTTCTTAGAATGACTGTAGTTAAAGGTTGGAATGATTTTGATGTTTCAGGTTATGCTGAATTAATTAGATTAGCTGGAGAGCGAGTCATGATTGAAGTAAAATCATACATGCATTTAGGCCCTGCACGAAAACGTTTGAGTAAGGAAAATATGCTATCTTATGATGAAGTGTTAGATTTTTCTAATAGATTGGCTGCTGAATTAGGGTGGAAAATAATTGATGAAGCGCCTAATAGTCTGATTGCTTTGGTTGCTGAAGAGGATTGGGATGGCAGAATAATGGACTTTGGTGATCCATTGACAGGTCATCATGAGCCTGCATTTAGTTGCTAAACCCAAAACAGGTAAATACTACCACATTGACCTCAGCATAGTGGATTATATTTCTGGGATTGAAACAGCATTTAGAACGTATATTGGAGAAACTTCTATAGACGAATTGAAGAATGCGATAACAGAAAAGCCGATGATTCTAATTGCAGGGGATCAACTTACAGGAAAATCAACACAGGCTAAGAGTTTGGCAGAGCATTTTGGTGGAGCTTTTCGTTCTGTGGGGATGCTTTTTAGAGAAGCGGCATCTGAGAGAGGAATAAGCGTTGCAGAACAGGCACGTTTGCTGCTGACAGAAAGAGGTATTGACGTAGATATAGACTACAGAACCTGCCAAATGATTGCAGGAAATAAAATTCAAACAAATTTGGCGGTAATTGAAGGTCGACAACCAGCCTATATGGGAAGTTTTATGGCGAGTCTAGGAAAGAAACACATAGTTCGTTTGTATTTTCAATGTTCAATTCGTGAACAGGCTCTACGTTTTTTACGTAGGGAATCAGGAGAAGCAGCCTATCAGACAGGAAAGAGTCAAATCCCCAACAAGAAGTATGGGAATCTAGAGAATCTGAGATCCGAAATTCAACTACTTGATATTGAAGAAGAGGTTATAGATCAATTTATGGAAAACCAGAACCGGGATGAGGATGATAGGCACCGATACTCCGGCCTTTACGGTTTTGATTATGGTAATTTGGAAGGTTATGACATCATACTGGATACAAATAACAAAGAACCAGAAGAGGTCTTTGAAGAGGTACTAAAAGAGTTAGAATCGTTCGGCTTTCGAGCAGATTAATAAACTCCCTAGTGTAACGGTAAAAGTGGACTTATCATCGAACGAGATGAAAATTCTCAAAGCTTTGCAAGGTGGCACCATTTCTCCTTCAGAGACCTCATTAGCATCAGGTCTTGGTGAAAAGGAGACGATGTCTGCGGCATCTTGGCTCAGAAGTAAAGGCTTGGTGAAGATATCTGAGAAGTCTACAACATTTTATCTGACCAACAAGGAAGGGCAGAAGTATGCGGAGGAGGGTCTACCTGAAAGAAGGGCAGTGGAATGGCTCAATCAGTTCGGCGAATCTCCAATTGAGGATTTACCACTGGATGAAAACGAAAAGAAGGTAGTTATTGGGTGGTTGAAACGAAAAAACTTTGTAGACTTGGAAAAGACAGAGGATGGCCTTAAATTAGTTCCAACCGGAAATCTCAATGAGACTCCTGATGAGCCACTATTGGTCCTATTGAATAGACGGCCCATATCCGAGAAAAAGATTGACAAAGAGGGTCTGGCTTTACTAAAAGGAAGACAACTGTTAGAAACTAAGGAGAAAATCACTATAAAGTTCAGCCTAACCTCTGACGGCCAGAATTTCGATCTAAAGGATATTGATGACAATCTTATTGGGGAGTTGACGCCTGAGATGATACAATCAGGTGTTTGGAAAGACAAGGCCTTCCAGAGATATGAGTTGGATACCAATGTTGAACCCACTGACCATGCGACTCTTCATCCCCTGACACGTTTTACAGAGGAAATTCGTTCTATATTTCTTCAAATGGGGTTCACTGAAATTGAGGGAGATTATGTTGAATCTGCTTTTTGGAACATGGATGCACTATTCATTCCACAGGATCATCCAGCACGTGAATTACAGGATACATTCTATCTGTCAGAGCCAGCCTCATTTGTCATAAACGATAAAGAGACCATGGATCGGGTAAAGGCCATTCACGAGGACGGTGGTGAAACAGAGTCAGTTGGTTGGGGTAGTGACTGGAGCCGGGAGGTAGCTCAGCAGGCGCTTCTGAGAACTCATACAACGGTGGGCACGATTCGATATTTATCCGAGCATTCTGAGCCTCCCATTCGTGTGTTCAGTGTAGGGCGAGTCTTTCGTCGAGAGGCATTAGATGCAACGCATTTACCCGAATTTACACAAGTTGAGGGTATAATAGTGGAACCTGAAGCTAATTTTGGTATGTTAATAGGAGTTCTCAAAGAATTTTACCGCAGAATGGGATTTCCTGACGTTCGTCTTCGTCCAGCTTATTTTCCATACACTGAGCCATCCATGGAAGTTGAGGTCAAGTTTGGTGACAGTTGGCTTGAACTTGGAGGTTCAGGTATCTTCCGTCCTGAGGTCACTGCACCTTTTGGTATAGATTGTCCAGTCTTGGCATGGGGATTGGGCTTAGAAAGATTAGCCATGTTGCGTCTTGGTATCAAGGATATTCGAATGCTCTACCAGAGCGATCTTCAGTGGCTCAAGGAAACAATTTAGGCTATACTTATGCTTACTCTCTTGATTACGACATCTTTACCATTTCGAACAAAGGTGACATAGGACTCGCCCGGTGTAATCCCTAATTCTTCCTCAACCCATTTAGGAAGATATATTCTTCTGTTGATATCATATTTCTTGACGTCAGTGACGGGCATGTTCATACCGCCGTATTAGTCATACGCTCTAAAAGGGTTATGGGTGATTAGGGGTATCTTGAGTGTTAATTTTATCTCTCCACCGCCATAAGTGTTTGATGTCATCAGCACGTATTACGGTAACTGGGGCTGCAGGTCAGATATGTTACAGTTTACTCCCTAGAATCGCAGCAGGTGAAATGTTTGGTCCTGAAATGAAAGTTTCACTACAATTACTTGAGATTCCTTCTGCACTGGACGCCTTGAAAGGTGTTGCAATGGAATTACAGGACTGTGCTTTTCCGCTTTTGGATGACGTGATGGTAACCTCTGTTCCAGACGAGGCATTCAGTGGTTCAAACCTCTGCCTTTTGATTGGAAGTAAACCTAGGGGACCTGGCATGGAACGTTCGGATTTGTTAAAGGATAACGGAAAAATATTTGTCGGTCAAGGTAAGTCAATCGCAGCCAATGCGGCAGATAATTGTCGTATTGTGGTCGTTGGTAATCCTTGCAATACCAATTGTATGATCGCAGCCTCACAATCTGACAGATTTGGTCCAGAACGTTTCACGGCAATGACTCGTCTCGATCAAAATCGAGCTGTTGCAATGCTTGCTGAAAAAGCAGGAACTGATATTACAAAGGTGTCCCGAATGGCAATTTTTGGCAATCATAGTCCCACTATGTTTCCAGACTTTTCAAACGCATTGATATCGAACAACCCAGTAACTGAGGTAATTTTGGATCATGATTGGTTGAAGAACCAATTCATT
>CAUYZR010000077.1:0-4071 GCA_963577905.1 Candidatus Thalassarchaeaceae archaeon | reverse complement strand
GGATTCCTTGACGATAACCTTTGATTTGTAAGTTAGCGAGGGGAATTCATGTATTTCCAATCCAAATCCATGGCCAGTTCCATGGACAAAATTCCTACCATAACCTTTACTTCGTATAAAATCTCTTCCGGCCTTGTCTATGTTGTGCCCGCTGTTATCTACCTTAAGCATATTAGTGGAAAGTTTATTTGCTTCCAGAACTACTTGATAAATTTTCTTCAATTCAGTTGATGGTTCTCCATTCACGAAATAGGTTCTGGTTATATCTGAGCAATAACCGTCCCAGAAAACTCCAAAATCACATATTACCGGATCCCCGCTTTCCAATTTTCTATTTGTATTGGAGTGATGTGAATGGGCTGCATTTGGACCTGAGGCAATAATCGTGGTGAATGAATTCTCCTGAATTCCGTTTCTACCCATAAAATAATCGATTTCAGTTCTGACTTCTCTTTCAGTGAGCCCCTCACCACATTCAACTAGATTTCTTGCAAATTCTTGTCCAGCATCAGACTGTTTGATTGCTTTCCTTATTCTTTCCAGTTCATCTTTCGTCTTTACGCCCCTCATTTCTGTAACAAAGTCGTTCTTGGAGGCCTTTATTCCTCTTCCCAATCCGATTTTGGAATCTAGGTAAACATTTTTGATTTTCTTTTCATTGAGAGTGCTTTTTAGTACATCAAGAGCTGTTTTACCATCCGATTTTATGTCTGGATAGAGAGTCCATAACCTAATATCATCGATTGAAGATTCTTCTCTGCATCTATGTTCTTCTAGGGAAGAGGTGATGGCTATAGGCTCTCCCTTTCTGGGAATAACTACAAAGTTCATTGTGGATCCAGGAGGGCATCCTGGTGGCGAATCCGAGTTTCCCAGATATCGGGTATTGCCTGGCTGGGAAGTTATGAATGCATCTTTATCATCAAGATTTTTCTTGATCTCATTCCATCTTCTTTCGTAATTAATTTTCATTATTTCCCATTAGTGAATTTGCCATTGCGTAACCAGGCACTAGATTGCCTAAAATTAATAAACTTCCTATTATATAATAATCTTTCATTATGAAAAGCACCGAAGTAATGATAACGACAAGATACATTACATAGATATAGATCTCGGTTATTTTCATAGGCCACTCTCGATTATAGTTTCTGGCAAGTCAGGTCCTATTCCTGATAACCACAAGATAGACAGGATTGAGATTGGAAAAATCTGCATTGCAAGATCGTCATCAAACCATTTTAATTTTGGTCTTTCAACCAGTACTGCAATTAGTCCACCTAATACTGAATAAAAAATTACACCAACAATCAGCTGGTATATCGCAAAACTACAGACAAAACCAATCCCAAGACTCCATCTATCTCCAAGTTTGTGATTAGCTTCTCCAATTACTGGGTCCGTATAGGCAGCCATGATTATTGTAGCAATTGCCAAACTTTGAGGGAATGCTCCCATTTCGTAAAATCCTAAAATAATGAAAGTACCACTGGCAAACCACACAAATCCTGCTATTCGGTCACTTTCATAGTCCCGCATTCCAAACAAATTCAAATTTTTGTTTAGTCGTAGGTATTCTATCCCCAGTATTATTATCCACAATAAGATTACCAGATAAATTCTATCTAATCCCATTATTTTTTGAGGGAATAGGAAATATATCACAAAGCAGGCTGCTACAGTATGATTGAACCGGCGGTATATCTTTTCATCAAACATCGGGTCTCAGTCCAGATTAAAGAACGCCTTAGATATGTATATCTATATTCAGGAATTGAGCCATTTCCTTATATCTGCTTCGAATTGTAACTTCCGTTAAATCCGCAGCTCGAGCTACATCCTTCTGTTTTCTTCGTTCGTTATTGACTATCGAGGCAATATAGACTGCAGCAGCAGCCAAGGAGATTGGCACTGAATTTGTGAGAGGGACATCTTGCGCTGCTCTGAGCAAATCCCTTGCAGCTCCCTCAACTTTTGGAGATAATTCCAGTTTTGAACATATTCGGGGCAGGTAGTCTTCAGGTAGTGGAGGCATTGAATGCATTTTCAGGGCCTTGACCATAACCTGGTAAGTTCGCGAGATTTCCTTTCGTGAATATCTACTGTGCCGGCTTATCTCAGTCAATGTTCTTGGAACGCCTTCCTGTCGACAAGCAGCGTACAAAGCAGCACAGGCCACCATCTCGATTGCTCTACCACTTAATGATTGTTCCTGGATTGCTCTTCGATATATGAATGCAGCCGTTTCCTGAATTCTTCGTGGCAATTTTAGATTAGTTGCGACAGCTTGCATCTCACGCATGGCCACAGCCATATTTCTCTCGGCAGACTTGGAAGCCCGGGCTCTCCTCTGCCACTTTCTCATTCTAAATAACATGGATTGATTTCGATTGGAGATTGAACGCCCATAATAGTCACGATTTGTCGGTGATATTTCAGTTGATAGTCCCTTGTCAGGAAGAGTGGTTGACATGGGTGGTCCAGCTCTGGCCAATGCATTCTCTTGCTGCATGTCAAAGGCCCTCCATTCAGGCCCGGTATCAACAATATTTTCCTCTAGAACTAGACCACAGTCAGCACATACTATCTCAGCATGATCGTAATCCCTTTTGAGATGAGTGCCTTTACAGTCTGGGCATTCGGTTATCTCATCCACATTTTCTTTGTCGGTTTTAGCAGTCATTTTTCTTACCCTCCTCTGGGATTTCTCGTTGATTGAGTCCCCTATAAAAGGCTTTCCGTCATTTTCAAAGCTAATTCTGGCCTAAAGTTGTCTTTCCATTACTATGCCATCACAACCATCTTGATAGTAACAAGGAAGGACATCTACTCCCGAAAAATTCAATTTGCGGTAGAAATTAATTGCATCTGAATCTTTTCTCACCTCTAGGGTTACTTTCCGTACTCCATAAACTTCACTTGCCTTTATCATTCTACTCATTAATTCTTTTCCAAGTCCCCGTCCTTGAAACTTTTTATCCAGTGCTAGAATAAGTATACGTAATTTTTCATTGGGCAAGATGGCCCCACAACCCACACCAATAATATTTCCATGGTTCTTTACTATTAAAAAACCATCAGGCCATCTCTGATGAATGGTCAAGAAAACTTTTTCCTCGTAATTTTCAGTAAGATTATCATCTAGAAAAAGCATCATCGAGTCTAGATCGGATACCTGAAATATTTTAATATTCATAGTTCTGTCAATTTGATATTTCCTGAAGTCGTACAACTTGAGACATAGCTGTTTTCAATATACGTGGCTCTTCCAGTTCCTTGACTTGAAAAAAGGTAGTAATAAGAATAAAGATTGTCTCCGTTTCCGTCATCAACCCAGTCTGATATTCTATAGGGGGGCATCCACAAGAAGTAAGAATTTGCAAGATCGATACTTACCACTGTGGAAGTCCCGTCACTCAAGGGAACCAATGCATTTACCCACGCGTGACCTCCCCAATCTCGCAGATCGCAATTTTCTCGATTGTCTATAAATGCGGGTATTTTTCCCAATTCCAACCACGTTGGTATCCCTGCAGCTCTTGCAATTGATGAAAAAAGTATGGAAAAATCGTCACAATCACCATAACCGCTTTCCATGCTCTCCGAGCAGCTTTTTGGAATTGATGATGGCTGATATATGTACTCTGAACTTATGTAATCAAATATATTTCCCAGGATATGAATAACATTTCCGTTAGTATCATTAGTCATTTCAGATGCCAAGTCCTGGATTTCTGGCAGACTGGGCTCAATAAGCCATTCATCATCCAGGTAAATTTCATAGCCTTCTGGTATATCCTCAATAGTACCCGAATCTTCAATTGTCAATTCTGGCCGGATGGTATTGACAGTCAGTTCGTATTCGACCGATACATAAGCCCGCTCATCATCTTTCAATTGACCAGACCACTTCATTCTTCCAACCTCATTTTCTTCAAATTGGGGATTCACGTTGATCTGGTTTATCTCCTGCCATAAATTTGTATCCTGCTGTGGCCAGGAGGGTCTGTTCTCAGGTTTACCAAGGATCAGTTCATATTCGGCAGACTTACCGTCCTCTAGGTATATTGT
>CAUYZR010000076.1:0-4170 GCA_963577905.1 Candidatus Thalassarchaeaceae archaeon | reverse complement strand
AGTAAACAATTTTTCTATTATCTCTAGGAAAAGTCGATGGTTTTTTCTCAAGTAAAGAATCTGATCTCAAGCCTATTGTATCTCTAAACATTCTTAATGGACTTAAAGTACCGGACATCATAACTACACCTGAAGTAGAATTAAGAAAAGAGGTTACTACGCGAGGATCTAGACCAACTTTTTCCAGCCTAATTGGTTTTATAGAAATCAACCTTATGGTATGTTCTTCTACTGAATCTAACCAACTACACAAAAAATCCCCAACCGAACCTAAATAAGATCTTGGACGTTTCCCTTTTTTCAATAGTTTTATACGATGTGAATTTCCTATTCCTGCAACTTCAAAACAATCTTTTTGAATCTTGTAAAGTGTTGACTTTTGGTAAGACATCATTTCTGTTTCAAATGTAGCTACTTCATCATCGGCTGAAATTATGTATGAAGGCAGATGTGCCTCTTCTTCGCCTTCTTTAACATGTTCTTCAGATAACTTATTGAGGGTTTTCTTGACTGATTTTAAAAAAGAAATTATACTACTCCCGTCCGGAAAATAATAATTTTCTTCCTTAACTTCACTAATTGCTCTATCTACGGATTCTATAGTCATTGATTCAGATAAAGAACTTCGTGCCCAATCAGGAAGATTGTGAGCTTCATCGACTATCGTTACTATATTTTCAATAGATGTTCCCATCCAGCTAATCAGATTTTGCCGAGCAAATTCTTCGAAAAAATAAACATAAGGTGCGATAACCACCTGTGCTTCTTTCAACATTAGTTTGTTAAGTTCGTAGGGACAAACACCTGCTTCTGTAGCTTGTCTTGCAAACTCATCGGCTGTAAGAATGTCAGAAGACCAATCTCTAGCTACTAAATGACCATCATGCAACAAAGGCCTATAATATTGACAACCAGCTTCTCCAGCCCTAGCCTGAAGTTTTAGTGATTTACAGATCTTTGACTTCTCAGACCAATTCGACTTTTTGAGCTCACTATCATTTTCTTGCTGAGGGCATAAAGAATTACGGCCTTGAATGGCCACTGCTTTTATTGAATTTCCAGCTTTCTTAAATTGTTGTAATTCATGAATGACTTGTTTTTGTTGGGAATTAGTTCGAACACAATAAACAATTTTCAAACCTTCTTTTATTACAAAAGGTAAAGTAGCAGCTAAGGAAGTAAATGTTTTTCCACTGCCTGTTGGAGATTCCAATATTATTTGATTTCTATTTTCAATAGCAGACTTAATCGATGCTATAGTTTCTTCCTGATTACCACGAAATGAATAGGGTAGTTTCAATTTCAACGGGACCAGATATCTTCTGGAATCTCATCATAGACTGAAGGCTCCTTGTCCTCGGGAGCATACTTGGGACCCGAGTCCATGCGTCCCTGTATCTCCGAGATCTTCAATAACCAGTAGTGGATTCTCCACTCACGACCATCATATAGGGTGGTCTCCTCCCTCTCAGTCTCCATAAGACCTGCATCCTCTAACATGTAAAATGTGTCCCGATCCTCAGGATGCAGAACATTGTCAATAATGCGATCACTATAACCAAAGAAATTAAGGATGTGCTCTGCCAGATAATTAGACTCATCCTCACCCATATGAGAATACTCCGGACTGTAATTTATTGCTGCTGCAAGTGTCTCTGTCGTTAAAACTTTCAATTGAAGGCCCCTACTCTCACCGGCTTTGTCATGGGTCTTATATTAATCTGTTGTAGGTATCATCAATAATTTATAGATAGTAAGGGGGTAATGAGCAGTGGATGAAGACAACGAACTGTGGGAATTGGTACGCAAAAGGGTTTACAATGAGGATCCTGAAGAAAACCTCGGAAATATTGAAGAAACCATAGAAAACAATGATGTAAAAGAACAAGAGGAAATAAATCAGACAATTCATGAAGAACCGGTCAAATCATCCATCCCCGAACTGGCATCAATAAGCCTATTTAAGGAAGGGATCTTTGCCGGTTTCATATACATTTTTGTAATAATGATTGTCTTGGGTATATTGACTATCCCTGGTTCAATTACGGCTGCTGTGGGAGGATTTTTCGGGGGCAAGAAAGCTGGAGACCCAGCAAGAGCCTTAACTGCTGCTATGCTGCCTTTCCTAATAATTGCTGGATTATATTTTCTGGCCTCGACTGGGGCACTGCCTCCTGGTTCAGGACCAAATGATGTGGCTGAGGAGGTTGGGGACCTACTAGGCCATAATCCCAGTGAAGACAATCTCGGGCCAATATCCAAAATGCCAGATAGCAATTCCTCGGTCTTTATCTCAGTAGTAACCTTCGCGTTTATTGGAGGCTTGGTCCAGACTGAAAAAGATAACCGGCCCGAACGAAAAAATACAAATCAGCTATAGCCCAGCCCATTCGGTGGCAATATCCCAATAATAATTCTGAGCAACCATAAGTAACAGAATTGATAATATCATGAGCGGAAGGCCATTTCTCACAAAATCACTTGGCCTAGGGATGCCAGAAGCCTGAACAATCAAATTGGGAGGAGTGCCAAATGAGGTCATAAAGGCGAAAGCTGTGCTGATAGCAGTGATTATTGCAATAAAGGCCAAGTTGAAACCAGCGGCTGCGCCAACTGCAAGAGTAATCGGTACCAAAATAGCTGCGGCGGCCCCATCACTCATTACATTAGTCAACAAGACAGTGACTACAATAATCACTAAAATTATAACCATGTCTCCTCCAATATCGGAACCATAATCAGCCAATCTATAGAGACCCCCGGCTAACCAATCAGCAGCTCCATGTGTGACCATGGCCTTGCCCATTGTCAATGCAGCACCATAGATGAACATCACACCCCACCTAAGGCGCTGACGACTATCTTCCCATTCCAATACCCCTGTGACATGCATCAATATGCCACCTATCATCGCACAGGTTCCCAATGTCAGTCCATTGAAACCCGAGGTCAAGAAGAGAAAGAAGGTAAAACCAAGAATCGAAAGCGCAATCAATTGTCGATCATCAATGGAATAAGTTGACTCACTGTAGTAGTCAATACTACGATAGCTGACTCTATTCACCATTATCAAAGTGAGAAATACTAGAGGGACCAAAGCAATAGTCAATGGTGCTGCTAGAATCACCCACTGAACATAGGATATACGAATATCATAAATCTCTTCTAGAAAACCCATAGCAATAACATTCCTAGCCCCTCCAGAAGGTGTTGCTAGGCCAGCAATCGAACACGAAAACGCTACAGCCAACACTAACGCAATCATCTCGTTAGGTCGCTTGCGGATTTCTGTCTTGTCAGCTATAGTAAGTACAATGGGGAGCATAATCGCTGCTACACTGTGATCAGGTATTATAGCGGCCATAAAACTGCATATCACTATTGTTCCAAATATCAGGGAATAATTAGAACCGGTGAAAGGCCGCAATAGTTTTTGGATTATCAAATTCTCCGCACCAGATTTTGAAATTCCCTGAGCGATAATCAATGAACCCAGAATCATGAAAACCGAATCTGAAGCATACGAGGAGAAAGCAGCGTCCCGTTCCTCTCCCAGAAGGACCAGAGCCACTCCAGCCATTAATGCTGTAACTGGTAACGGAAAAGTCTCAGATACCCAAAGATAGATTATGAAGAGAAAAAGTGTGAAAACATTGCGACCTCCTGAATTGAGGCCATCTGCAAATAGAAACAACAATAAGTGAATGAAAGAAACTATCATGAAACCTGCACTAAATTTTCTGAAAGTCGAATTACGATAGAGACGGTAAATTGCATGCTGTCTAGCTTTGGAATCAAGCAAATCTGATTGAAGATCCAAAAGGGTTCTTCGACGCTTAAGCTGTTCGGCCCTAGCAGGGACTATGTGTTCTTCCTCCATTGACTCTGCAACAATATCCAGACTGTCCAGCATATCCTCAAATTCTTGGTCAGGGCTCATCTTAACACACAAACTGGAACTGCGGCACTCAATACCAATTGATGAAGCAGAGTATCGCTGACTGCGTCTTCAACATCTGGTAAGATTACAATCCTAGCTCCTTCTTGTCTTAAAACCGAATTGGTTATTGCCCTTCGGGTCTTGAATAAACTCAAGGGGATTATAGTTGATGTAATATGGAAATCTCCTCCTAAACTAGTTCTCAGTTCGGACACGGCCACATCAAGGGC
>CAUYZR010000075.1:0-4277 GCA_963577905.1 Candidatus Thalassarchaeaceae archaeon | reverse complement strand
TCTCAATATCTGGAACGAATACAATAATGAAAACAGTGAGAACCATGCCTGTTTGTGCACCAAGAATCCACGGCCTGCGTCTACCCATGGGCAAGTAATGATAATTATCTACGAATGGACCCCAGAGGAACTTGAACACCCAGGGCAAATACACCCAGAAAAGCATATTTCCGATTGCAGCAGCACTGTACCCCCTTTCGGCTAGGAAAGCAATCAAAGTAAAGGAAATGAATCCGGAGGGTATTCCCTGCGCCGTATACAGTGCACAGAGGCTGATAGCTCTGGCATTCCAGCTGGTGGTTAGACTCAGCTGATCAGGCAAAGTGTCACCATCCCAAACAATTTCATCAGTCCCAGATGCCTCCACCTCTACATTACTTTCAGATCTTCTAGGCTGTCTAAAGATATAGGCAGTCATCAACATCGCGACTATAATGAAAGGAGCGAACACCAATCCGCTAAGATTTATCAGCCCTTGAGGAATCAATGCTGTAAAACTATATTCATCCAGTAAAATCACAGAGAAGCTGTTGACTGCTGACATATCGCCTGAGGCCAACACTAGTCTGGCAGACAGGGTCTGATTTCCTTTCATGACCTTTTCTGGAACTGTAATTTCCCAATTGGCCCAATTTCCCTGTGTGGAAGTGTCAGTAGCAGCGTACCATTCACTCGCTCCGAACCTTACTTGAACGCCAACGGCCGGTTTGTTTGCAGTCTGGGCCGTTCCTTTCAAAACCGTTCCATTGTATATTTCTGGTTTCAGGAGGATAGTCGTTCCGTTAAACTCACCTTCGACATAACTCAAACTCCAATTCACAAAAACCTCGGGATCAATCATTCCCCCGATTTCAACGAAGGTCAGGGGGTCAGCCTGCCCATATCCATATTCGTTATCAGGTCTGGTCTCCAAAAGTGAACAATTATTAGATGCAGCATCAATAGCGTCATTTTCAATTTCTCTCTCGATAGCATACCCTCCAACTAGAGTATCTTTAACCTCTGCAGGTGTCAAGTCCGGGTTTGCTTCTAAGATCAGCGCTACTATTCCTGCCATCAATGGCGTTGCCATACTGGTTCCGCTTTTGGAAGTGTAACCGGTTCCAGTTCCTTGGTTAGGTGCCATTATGTTGCTACCAATTGCAGCAACATCTGGTTTGACCCTACCGTCTGAGGTATAGCCTCTTGAGCTATATGGTGCCAGACTCAAATCCTTGTCAAGTGAAGCAACTGTTATGGGCAATCTTGAATCACCAGGTGAATCAATGGTATTACAACCAGCAGCCGTAAGTGAGCCGAATTCGTTTCCAGCACTTAAAGTAACTACAAGCCCCGATTCCACAGCTGCATCAACAGCTTGGCTCCAGGCAGAACTCCCATCATTATCAATATGAAATTCAACTTGCTGTTCGCCTAGGCTGGAAGTCATTACACGAATATGCGGATCAACTTCTTTCTGATTTGCAATCGTCCATTCTATCCCTCTGATAATGTCTTCTATATCTCCATCACAGCAAGAAAGAACATTTACTAAATTGGCCTTTGGTGCAACACCGATGTATGGCGTTCCATCAGGTGCGGTCTCTCCTGCTCCAGTACCTGCAGCTATTCCAGCCACATGGGTTCCATGCGTTCCACTATCCAGAGATTGTCCAGGCTGGCAAGGTGCACAGATAACAGCATCCTGGCCAGCATCGTAGTAAGCTACAACTTTCAGATCATCGAAAGTAAACTGATTGTCATCCATATCATCTAGTCCAACATGAGCATTGTCTACCCCGGTATCAACGATAGCAATCGATATTCCTTCACCATAAAGACCATAATTTTTCCAAACTTGGTCTACTCCCATATTGGGTACAGCTTCATTCATATCGGGAACTGCTTTTCCAATATCATCAAGCATTACGATGCCATCCCAACTAGCAACCTCATGAATTATATCACGAGACATGGTAGTTCCAATCAGGTCAATAAATTGAGCACGAAACGTAACTTCAATTCCAGCATCTTCTAATCTCTGAATATCATAATCTGTTGGATGGTGATCATATCTAACAAATACACGAGCTTCCCCTATATCGTAAAATTGCTCACCTTGTTGTAATTTCCAAATAAGAAGATCAGAAATTCCATCATGATTTTTATCTCTAGAATAAACATCCCACCATTCTAGTTCTTGATTAACATTATTCGGTTCAACTGCATTTTGAGTACTTACTCCCATACTCAGGCATAAAATTAATACGATTCCAAGAGCCCATATTTTCCGCAGCATTGTCCAAGATATAGGACTTTGATTAAAGAGGTTCTGATTTTTCTTTATTTCCAAATCCGCCTCTAACTCGTACAGCCATACCTTGCTGTCCAAGTTCTAATTCTTTGGGCGAAACAACTAATTTTCCGAATGCTATCAATTCATCATCTGGAGTAACTACAATACATTCATCCATAATTCTTAATTTAGAATCAATATCCTCTATAAACTTACAAAAAACACTTTTACCATTCTTATTAAATTCAGCAGTTTCAGGATTTATTACAACTCTAAATTTAGTCATTTTTGAGTGTTTATGGAGTAATTTAGCTCCACCTTTTTGTAATATGAATAATCCTCTTCTGTGAGATAAAGAAACCATATGTTCACCATCCAGAAGTAAATTTCGTAAACGTTTTGTTTTTTTACTAATGACTAATTCAGTATTCTCTTCTGTAAAATATTTTCCAAATCCATTTCCAAATTGATAATCCAAAATTGTTTTCACTCTCTCAATCCCCCATTCTTCCATTTTCCATCCTTCTAAATCTTCTTGTAATAAACCAGGATGGAATGGATAAGTTTCAGACAAATGCGTAGGTATCTTTCCAAAATAGGGATGCGTCATATTTCCATTATCAAATGAATTTGAAAGTCTTGTAAAGATTGGTCTAATATCCGATTCAATACCTGTTTTGAGAGGAGTTTTATAACGATAAGCAGGTTCAAACTGACCGATCCATTCAATTTCGTTTTTTATTACATCAAAGACTTTCATCAAAGCTGGAGAGCCTCTCAATCGTATTTCTACCAATTCCCATAGTAAACCATCATGAATTGCTTGTTTGACTCTTCGAATTTCTGCGAAAGAAACCATTAGGTTGTGTTTAGCTATGATTTTTTGTCTTTCTTTTTTTCCAAGTCCTTTTAATTTCTTTACAGTCATACCTGGAGCTGCAGAAAATTCCCCAGGCAATTCTTCTAATTCATCTAAATTTCGGGTACCCCAATTAAACATCAAACTGTCTCTAGAAGCAAATTTAGCATAACTGGCACTATCAAACACATCGCATCCTAGGAAAGTAGCTAAAGCAAAAAGGATAGGGTGTCCACAACCAAACAGATGGACTGGTCTAGAACAGTCAAGTCCTTTTTTGGCAGCAATAATAACTTCAGCTAGAATTTTGAAATTATTTTTTTCCATCATAGGAACTACGCCCCCTATTGGGAAAAGTTCAGCTTTCGTAGTTGATGCCATTTCAGCAGCTTTAGTTCTTAGATCTAGATGGCGGCCACCTTGAATTGGTGCAGCTAAGAACATATTTTCTTTATTATTATCAGCAATTTCAATTCGTTTTTGAGTTTCAGTTAATTCATCTTTTGCTTGTTCAAATCTAGTTTCAGGTTCACAAAAAACATCCAAAACAGTCCCAATATCAACACCAATTTTCTTTTGAAATTCAAGAATCACTTCTGGTTTCATTTCGATTTCGCCATATACATGAGATTGGAAAGTTCCACTGTCAGTCATAATTGGGCCGGCCCAATTAACTAATTCATGGACTCCCCTTTCTTCGGCAATTTTTTTTAATTCTGGACTTTTATAAATGATATAGCTATTCGTAATAATTCCTTGCGCTCCACATTCTGCAAGCTCTTCCATAGATAATGTTAGAATTTTAGGATTAACAACTGGCAATAAGGTAGGAGTTTCTAGAACTCCATGCGATGTTTTAATTTTGCCAAGGCGTGCCAATCCGTCACGTTTACTGATTTCGAACAACGTCTAATCACAAAGAAACCTTTATTTTAATCCACGTCTAAAACAACACATGGAAAAATCGACGATTCGAATAACGGGGATGACATGCGCATCCTGCGTTGCATCCGTCGAATCCATAGTTGGCAATCTAGAAGGCATAGAATCAGTAAAGGTTAATCTTCCTCTTGAGAAAGCTACAGTTAGGTGGGTAGAAGGGGCCAATAAAGATTTGAAAATGATTGAAAGCGCCATCAGTGC
>CAUYZR010000074.1:0-4330 GCA_963577905.1 Candidatus Thalassarchaeaceae archaeon | reverse complement strand
GAATATTCATGTTGTATAACTGGATGAAAAGTCGGTTTGGTTCATCTTCTTTAGATAATTTCAGTTCCTCATCATCTTTGTAACCGTAATTCATAAAGCGGAAATCAGCCCTTTGATGTGCTTTCGCTAGTCGTTGATACCACCATTTCCACATCCAGTTGCGGATGCGACCGGGAGAAATTCTCAGTATTATTGCAAAAGTCCGAGCAGGAAAACCCATGGCCATACTAATCCTAGATATTTGTTCTATAAGAAAGTAGACAATTTTTCTTTGACAGCATCGGCGCCAAGGCCCTGATGTAGAATCTGCTCTTCTTGTCCACAATTACCAGGTCTAGTGGTTCCCATGTGGTCATATCTTGGCGAAAAACCACGTTCTAGTAACCAAGTTCCAAAACGAACACCCAGCCCAGTTCTAGAGTTCAAGCTTTCTATTACCATTACGAACGGCGAGGTTCCGATGTGTTCCATTATTTCTTCATCCACAGCATTCAAGGTTACCTTATTGATTAATCCAACTTTGATTCCCTTCTCTCTGAACTCTTCAACAACGTGCAAACATCGATGTAACATGTCACCGTACGAAATAATCCATCCGGCATCACCTTCTCTGATAATTTCATCTACACCGGGCGTAAATTCGTATCCACTACCATAGTAATCCTGCCCCTGTTCATTGAAGATTACTGGAGTCTTGGAACGATTCGAGAAAACAAATCTTAACCCATGGTCGTGAAATATTCGCTTGATAACAGCATCCATCTGGTTGATATCAGCTGGAAAGTAAAGACCTGTACTGCTCCCCTCTTCTACATAATTGTCCGCGAAAAAATTGTTAAGGCCAAAATGGCATGTATTGTCAGACATATTATCCACGCCGGCGTGCGAGAAGTGGGCTAGGACATTGACCTCATTCAGTCTCGACATCGTGATTTCCGAGATGACCATTTCCATAAACGCTGAAAATGTTGCAAAGATCCCTAGATTCCCATCTTTGGAACCAAAACCTGCGGCAGCCAGATAATTTCCCCTTTCTTGAACCCCTCCACTGGTAAAACAGTCAGGAAATTCTTCTCTAATGGTGGTCAATCCGACAGATCCTTCCAAATCCGAGTCAAAGGCGTGTACACGTCTTCTTTCCTCTTCCGACATCTCTCTCAGGACGTTTGCTACAGACGTTCCAAATTGCTTTCGACAAGCTCCCTTCTCTCCAGATCCCTTGAATTCCATAGCCGGCATTGCATTTTGCTCTGCGGCAATTCCTTCAAGCATTGCGACAGCTTTCTTGTGACCCCGTTTTTCTAAATATTCTATTCCCGTATCAAGGGGAATAACATCGTGTAATTTACTCGTGCCTTCTAGTCCCGGGATTCCGGGCCCCATCACTCTTTTACAGATTACAGCAGCTGGACCATTCATTTTGAGAGATTCTACAATAGAATTATGCACATCCTCATAATTCTCACCATCACAAGTAAAGACCTTGAATCCATGACCTTCTAAAGTCTTACCAACATCAAAACCAGACATGTAATCTCCAGGATGTCCTGCGATTGTAACATTGTTATCATCAATAATCCACTTAACATTGAGACTATTGGCCACGGCTAGCCTTGCAGCCTCGGCATCATTTCCTTCCATCTGCGCACCATCCGAGCCAAACATGACTACAGCCTCCCCAGGATTCGCCATGGCCACTCCATTGACATGTCCTGCCGCATGACCCAGCCTCCCCGTTGAGAAATCAATACAGTCCAATAATTCAGGTTCGGGGTGACCCGCCAGTCCAGACCCATATTCACGATAATGCATCAGTTTCTCGGAATCTAGTTTTCCCCTTATTGCTCCCCTGACATATTGCAGGGCTGAGCGATGGCCTGCCTCATCGAAAAATTCGTCATGTATTGGAACTCCACCATCTCTTAGGGCGTCAACAACAATCACTTCAGGAACGATATCGTAAGGACCTCCCGTGTGTCCACCTATTCCTTTCGCTCTTGCGAACGCAGTCGTCGCAACAATCGCGTCTCTTACAAGTTCTATATTCTTTGTTAGACCATCATAATCCTTGTTTGATAGCCTTTTATCAAGAGATAAATCCAATTTTATGAATCTATTGATATCTATTGGAAAAGTCATTGCCAGAGCAGCATAGAAAGAGGCCTTAAACTTTCGGTATAATTTAATCTGCTTTCAAGCTGAGAACATCTGACTTTCCACCATCAAGGATAGCCACTACAGATATTGGGAAGGGCTTACCGCAGGCAGCACCTAGAGCTGAGTTGTTCTCACTAAAACTGTGTACCGGGGTTTTTCCACCTTTCACAAAGTTAACAGTCTCTTCTGGGCAGTTTGACGCTAGGATTATCAGTTTAGCACTTTCCGAGTCCACAGCCCTTGAGGATTGTTTAGAACCAAAGTGTACATTCCCTGTGTCAATAGCGAGCCTCAATGCCTTGTTCAGATCCATCTACTTCCCTCCAGCCTTCTTTTTTCGAGGTTTGTATATCGCACTAACTGCACCAGTGCCCAGATGGACCGGCTGTCCAACAATGATATTCTCAGCGACACCTACCAACACGTCAGTTTCACCAGTGAGCCCGGCCTGTAGCAAGTGAGTGGACGTGATTTCGAAGGCCGCACGGGCCAGAACAGAGACCTTTGAGCCAGATATTCCATGTCTTCCAATCGCTTGTATGGAACCTGTGTTGGTCATCACATCAGATACCAGCATATTATGGCGGTGATCTACCGACAGACCCTGTTCGGATAATGTTTTGTGAAGTTCAATGGCAATTGCAATTCTTCCGGCTTCAATACCTAGGACTTCAGCAATTTCATGTAATGAATTGGTGCTGGTTCGAATAGGATCAACACCTGGAACTTCCAGAATAGCCTTCAAATCAGATCCTTCTGTGAATATGATAAATTCGTTATTTTCCTTTCTTACAATGGCTCTCTTGATATTACCAATACCATCTACCATGAGGTGGCTGATCTTATCTTCGAGCATGTAGAGCTTTTTGAAAGATACATCTACTTCCTCAAGTATGATGACACCGGCTTCAACTGTCATTTTGTGTTTAAGCCGTCCTTTTTTCTTGATTCGAGAAGCTAATTCCGTAATGGGGATCCCTCGTGCTTTGAGGACCTTGGCATCAGGTTCAACCAGTACCCTCAAGTTAGTGATATCGGTGCTTATTCTAGCCAATTGAGAAACCGATTTTGCCTCAATCATCGAAGCAATTTCAAGGGCCTTCTTTTTCTGGGATGATATGTCAGGTTCGAGATAGACTTCCATTATCGGGGTCTTCGGCACCCTCCTTGCATCCACGACTTCTATGAGTCGGGGCAGTCCCAGAGTAACATTCATTTCAGCAACCCCGGCATAGTGGAAAGTACGCATTGTCATTTGCGTCCCGGGTTCACCAATAGACTGTGCAGCAATTACGCCCACAGCTTCGGTTGCATCGATTCGATTACTGTTGTACTGTTCTATCGCCCCCTGCGCAATCTTTTCGATTTGTTTTGTCTTCATCCCATGAGCTATGCATTTTTCAGCAATGCCCCGCACTATTCCCTGAGGCAGGTTACTGCCTTTCTTTGCAAGTATCTGCTTCAGTTTTGTTTCATTATCATCAAGATTCTTGAATTCTTTAACCAAATTCTCAATCTCTTTCTTGCTAAGTTTTTCAGTCTCGGCTTGTTGTGCTATTTCCTCAGCATATCTCTCAGGTAGCTTTTCTCCCAATTTGATTGCCTGTCTGCGATACTTATTGACTTTCTTGACTGTCCCATCGTCCGTTTTTGCTTTATCATCTGCAACAATACCTTTTGAAGGAATCGGTTCCTGCAGTTCAACTTCTGTAGCCACTGCAGCTTTTTCTCTGAATTTCGCAAGTTTTGTTGCAGGAACACCTGCCATGCGTAGTTCATTATCAGTTGCAATAACAACTTGGGAAGCCAAGAAGATGCCGTGCCCATAAAGACTCAGAGCGACTTTTTCACTCAGGCCCATATCAGTGTACAGTTTGGTTGCGACTAGTCTTTCTTGTTCGAATCTAAGACGCTCTCTTTCAAGATCCAGGGCATCTTCGATCTGCGTATAATTCCGGGCCGAACGGACTTGTGTTCCATCCATCTTCTGGAATTCTTCCAGCCGGATGGTACGTGGTAATTCAATTAATCTTTCAATCCTAAGGAATGTAACATATGGTTCCTTCGTATGTGCTGGAAGAAGCAAGCTGTCCTCTTCAGGAATATCAGGCCTATCAAAAGAAAGGACTTCCGTGATCACAGACTGGTAGCTAATTCCTCTGGTTTTTAGATA
>CAUYZR010000073.1:0-4397 GCA_963577905.1 Candidatus Thalassarchaeaceae archaeon | reverse complement strand
ACTCTGAGGAAGCGGATACGAAAGAGTGTCCCAAATGTAAAGGGAGAAAGATAGATGAGGAAAATATACCTACCTATAGTGACGAGATTCAAACCGTATCAAGAGAATATCCAGCTGGTAACAGGGCCATTAGAGTAACTTGGGAATCTGTATCTGACTTTAATGCAAGACTGTCAAACAACCTGAGATGGAATCTGGATCATACCCTGGATGCTGCCAAGGAAGTTGTACAGGAATTTATTGAAGAGGAAACCAAAAAGAGGGTAAAGAAAGAGCACCGAACCAAAATCGTTCTCGATGTTGTCCCAATGGGGATACCTGATGAATTATATGAAGTTGAGATTAGTGGACTGAGAAAAGAACATCTTTATCGCACCGTAAAATTAAGGGGATTGGTCAGAAAAGCGACACCTGTAAGACCCAGAATGGAGATCGGATTGTTTGAATGTGATTGGGAAAGGCATAGAAATTCATATATTCAGGATTTTTTTACACTCAAGGAGCCCACACGTTGTGAAACTGGTGAAACTTGTAAGTGCACGGAATTTAAGCTAAGAGATGATTTATCACAATTTATTGACTCTCAAAAGGTAGAAATACAAGAATATCCTGAAGATTTACCCCCTGGTGCTCAACCTGAGAGATTATCGGTCTACTTTGAAAGCTCATTAGCTCATAAAATTCAACCCGGAGATAGAGTAGCCATCGTAGGTATCATAAAACCAAAATCTCAGTTTCAGGGAAGAAGACAAAAAAGTGAATTTGACATCTACCTTTATGCACATAGTATTGATGAGAGGATAGGGGAAGTGGAGGATGCAGAACCTACAGCTAGTGAATTGATAGAAATTAAGGAATTAGCTCTTCAAGAAGACATCGTTGAAAGAATCAGAGATTCGATTTCACCTACAATCTATGGAATGGAATGGGAAAAAAGAGCACTAGCTCTGCAACAATTTGGAGGTGTTCACAAAGAATTGCCCGATGGAACACGTATTCGTGGAGATATTCATATGCTTATGATGGGAGATCCGGGTCTAGCTAAATCACAGCTACTCCGTTCAGCAGCAAGAATAGCTCCAAGAGGGATTATGGCTACCGGAAAATCTACTTCAGCGGCCGGCCTAACTGCTGCAGCTGTAAGGGATGAATTTGGTGAAGGTAGGTGGAGTCTTGAAGCTGGGACCTTGGTTCTGGCTTCAGGAGGAATTGCCTGTATTGATGAAATCGACAAAATGTCCGATGAGGATCGCTCATCTATGCATGAAGCCATGGAACAGCAGACCATCAGTATCGCCAAAGCAGGAATTAATGCCCAATTACAATCAAAGTGCTCTGTCCTAGCCGCTGCAAATCCTCGAAGAAGTAGATTTGATATGGAAATGCCATTACCTCCTCAAGTCAATATGCCTATATCTTTGCTGAGTAGGTTTGACATATTCTTTATCATAACTGACAAACCGGATCCCGAAAAAGACAGCAAGTTAGCTGATAGGATTTTAGAGAGCCACAGAGCTGGAGAAGAATTGATTCCAGGAGATAAAACTAGTGGGGATGAACTTATACTTAGATCCTTAGAAGGACCCATCTCTTCAAAGATGTTAAGATTGTATATCTCTTATGCAAAGAAACTTAGACCCATAATGTCGGCACAGGCTCAGAATAAGATAAAGGAGTATTACACCGGGCTTCGCAGAAGATACCATAGTGTGGATGATCAGGACAAGACTATGCCTATAACTCCCAGACAATTGGAGTCTATCATAAGAATTTCTGAGGCCCAAGCAAAGATGTACTTGTCTGATACTGTTGATGTCAAACATGCAGATAGCGCAATTGATTTGATGAACCTATTCCTTAATGTCACTCTTGGAGGAGATGTGGATTATGCATTGTTTGGTGTCGACTCTGAACAACGAAGGAAGGATACAGATCCCGCTACTCTCTTAGTAGGAATAATAAACAACGGAGGACCTAATGGAATGGATGAACAAGAGGTATACGATAGGATGGAGAACGAAGGTGGGTACTCTAAACACAATGTAGAGAAATATTTAGCAAAGCTTCGTAATGAGGGGCGTCTGCTAAAGGATGGGTATGACAAATGGAGACCAGGTTGAATTTTAAGATATTAGTTAATTCTCCAGATTTTAAAGACCCGGAACCTAAACTCGAGCAATATGCTACTCCTGTCGATACGACTTTAGAAATAATCAAAAAAGCAAATTCCAGAGGACATCTATCTGGAAAAGTTGCAGATCTGGGATGCGGAACCGGAAGATTAGCTATTGGAGCTGCGATTCTAGGGGCTGATGTTACAGGATTTGAGATTGATGCAAAGGCTCTGGATATAGCAATTCAATACTCCAGAGAAAATAATCTTGATATCAAATGGGTCAATGGAGCTATCGAGAATATAGATGAAGAATTTGACACGGTTCTAATGAACCCCCCTTTTGGAGCGCAGAGGCCAGGAGCCGACAGGATTTTTCTTGAGAAAGCCGTCGAAATAGCTGACAATATATGGACAATTCATATGGCTGAGACCAGGAATTTTATTGAGAAATTTGTTAACAACCGTTCTGCCAAGATTGAAAATCGTTATGAATTTGACTTTATTATTCCCAGAAGTATGCCCTTCCACACCAGAGATGTAGCTAATCAGAAAGCAATCCTTTATCACATAGCCTCTCTGCAATAGATACATGAAATTACCGGGAGACAAACTAGCAAGTGCGATGGAATATATGCCTGGAAATGGGGTGTACGAGGAGAATGGAGAGTTGTTTGCTGGTGTTTGCGGGAAATTAAAGGAAGATAATCAGAAAATGATGGTCAGTATCGAACCTGCGGTGTCAACTCCTGTGAAGATTAATGAAGGTGACACGGTCTTTGGAAGAATACAATCTCTGCGGGACAGCATGGTCTCTGTCGAGATCCTGAAGGTCAAAGATGAAAAGAGATCTGTTGGCAATTATACTGTAGGAACCTTGCACATAGCTAAGATGTCAAGTGAATATGTTTCAGATATCAAAAAATTATATCAAATTAATGACCTGATTCAGGCTACAGTCATAAAGGCCAGCCCTGCGATAGAATTAACGACAAATTCTGATAAGGATGGAGTTGTGTTTGCAAGATGTGGAGTTACACATGACGTACTCAAATTAGTTGACGGCGAATTATGGTCCGAGGAACTGAGAGGAAGAGTAACCCGAAAAATCTCCAGTAAGTATGGTAAAGTTCAAGTCTAGTCTGATAATAATTATCATACTTCTACTATTGCCAACCACCACTGGTGAAGTTGAAATAAAAGCAAATGGGGAATCTGACCTTGTGTTTATAGACGCAGGCGATAAGAGTACCTTCTCCGCAACTGGATTGGATAATGCTATATCGGTTGAGTGGGATTTTGGAAGAGATATTGGGGGAAATGGGACACGATACTCGAATTTATCGAGTGTAACCCACACAGTTCATGCTTCAGGAAGGTATAATGTCACTTTCACTGCCTTCTACGAAGTGGAAGACATAGTTAAGGAATTAATTCTTATTGTTAATTATGAAGAGGAATATCAAGAAGATATCGTCCATAACGAAGCTCTATTCTTTGCGATAGCAGGTTCTGAACTAATCATGAGCGCTATGCTTGGCTACTGGACTCACCAGATCCGGAAAGAAAAAGTCTATCTTTGACGACGTAAAACTGCTAAAAGTGATAACGTTACCAAGGACACAATCACGGAGATTGATGGCAAACTTGAATCATCTGGTTCAACGACCTCAGGCTGCGTGTTGTCAGCTGGTTCATCCTCCTGCCCAACATAGACTGTTGGACCATACCAGTCCGCAAGTCCATCCTGAGGAACACCATCTGCCCAGAAAACCGTAATGTCCAGAGCATAAGTGCCGGCACGATTGAATTCTATAGTGAATTGATTGTTGGTAGTCTCATAGGTGTCCTTGCTTCCATTGGGGTAATTCACGATAACCTCATAATGATCTATAGCCCCCATAGTTCCCGTGAAATCTATAGTAAATGAATCGCCCACCTCAATACTCTTTGAAGAGAAGGTAGCCACATAATTTTTCTGCTGTAGTAACTCCACTTGGAAAGATTTAGTAATCTCAGACCATAAACCTCCATCATCCATGGCCCTAAGTGTGACTGCATAACTACCACTTTGGTTGGCCTCCCATGTAGTGTTTGCCTCTGTTGAAATCAGGTCATCATCGATAAACCACTCGAATGCAACGACAGAGCCTTCTGCATCACTAACCATGCTGGTAAATGTGGACAATAAGCCTTCGGAAGATATGACAAAATCAACAGATGGAGGACTATTGCTGACTATTTTGAAATTTGTTGATACGTTAGAACTCCAATTACCATTATC
>CAUYZR010000072.1:0-4619 GCA_963577905.1 Candidatus Thalassarchaeaceae archaeon | reverse complement strand
TAATGGCACACACACCTGCCGATAGTCCGGAGGTTGTCAACGGTAGAATCACGGAAGTCCCTCTTGAACAACTTACAGGTGATTATAATCAAAAGAATTTTATGATAAAGTTCAGAGTAAACGAAACCCGTGGAAACAACGCCTTTACTTCGTTTGACGGTCATCGTTTGACCTCTGATTATAAAAGAGCATTAACTCGTAGAAAAAATAGTAGAATAGACTGTAATTTCGTACTGAACCTACAAGATGATGTACAAGTCAGAATCAAACCCATTATCCTCGTAGACAAGCGCATCAAGAAGTCCCAGGAGAAACTCCTAAGGGCAGTTACTCATGAACTCATTGAAAAAGATCTTTCTAAAATGAGCCTATCAGAGACCCTGAAGAAGATATATTCTGGGGACCTGAGTAAAGAAGTCTCAGCCGCACTAAAAACCACCTATCCTACCAAGAGAGTAGAGATCTCCAAGATAAACGTATTGAACCCAGCCAGCCTAATGGAAGTACCACCAGAAGATGAAGAACTGCAAAGAATTCTGGATGAGGCTGAAAAAGGAACAACCGAAAAGAAAGGTGAGGTTGTTGAAGACACTAAAACCAAAGAAGAAAAGACAGCGGATGATGAAATTGATTACAGTTCAATGAAAGTTGTGGAACTAAAGGAATTGTTGAAAGAAAGGGAATTACCTGTTTCTGGAACAAAGGCTGAACTAATCAAAAGACTCCAAACTTGACCCGTCAAGAAAGGGAGCTTTTACCATTCTGGTTTCCAAAGTCAAAGAGAAATCAGATCTGGGCAATTGTATTCATTTCACTGACAATACTAAGTATTTGGTGGAACTGGGATTCAGACCAACGCTTTGGAGAATGGATACCAACCTGGATTGTATACCTAGTTCTTATCCAATTCGCATTGGCATATTCTGTCTGGGAATTCTCAAGGGAGTGGCAAAAGAATGAGTGACTTGGTGATAATCCTCATCATTCTTGCCATCTATCTGATTATATCAATAGGGATCGGGATATATGGAAGAAGCAAGGATGATAGCGCTGAAGATTACTTTGTAGCTTCTAGAAAAATAAGCCCCTGGATTCTTTTTTGTACACTGGCAGCGACTAATTTTTCGGCTTTCTTCTTCCTGGGTTTTGCAGGGGCTAGTTATCGGGCAGGATGGGGTTTCTATGGAATAATGGCGATGGGAACCTCTCTAGTTGGTCTTTCAATACTGTTATTGGGAATACCTATCCACAAACTGGGAAAAGAGAAAGGATATGTCACCCCTCCTGAACTGATAGCCGGTGAAACCAACTCGAAATATTTGGGATGGTTGTATGGAACCGTGCTGGTCGTCTTCACACTACCTTATCTGGCCACACAACCAATGGGGGCAGGTATCCTATTGGAAACATTGTCAGGAGGAGAAATCCCATACTTCACTGGTGCATTCATACTGACTTGCGTAATGGTATCTTATCTCACACTAGGTGGAATGAAGTCTTCGGCCTTGACAGATGTGTTCCAAGGAATCCTGATGTTCCTGATACTGATAATCTTTGTTCTGAGCTTTTTCCTACACGAAGACACCGGTGGATTCGGAGAGGCTGGAAAGAATCTATGGGATAATAAACCCGAGAAATTTGTGAGGGAAGGTAACTTCACCTGGCAAGTAATGCTATCATTTACCCTCTTATGGCCAATAACTGTCCCTATGTTTCCTCAATTATTCTCAAGATTCTATATTGCCGAGGATGACAAAGCAATCAGAACTGCAGCCTGGCTTTATCCCGCCGTGGTTCCGATTCTGTTCCTTTTTCCAGTAATAATCGGGGTCTATGGTAATATTGTTGATTTTGGCCTTGCTGAATATACTTCCCAAGAATTGTGTGAAGGAGAGGGACATCTATGGAATAAGGAAAAAGAATCCTGTGGATTGGAATCTGACAATATACTTCCATTAGTCTTGACAGAATATGCACCACTATGGGCAGCGACCCTAGTCAGCATAGGTGCAATGGCGGCTTTCATGTCCACCGCTGATTCACAAATCCTTGCAATGTCGTCTATAATAACTAAAGACGGCCTACCGGCTGTTACAAAAGTAAAACAGGGCGATGAAAAGAAGATTGGTAGAATTCTAATAGTTGTTCTTGCGATAATTGGGCTCATGTTAGCCTATGATCCACCCGATACAATCTTCACCATAGTATCCCAAGCATTTACTGGTCTGGCTGTTCTTTTCCCGACGACTGTAGCCGTCCTTTATTGGGATAGAATAAGGGCGAATAGTTGTATTGTGTCAATAGTCGTTGGAGAAATTCTAGTGGGATGGTCCTACTGGTCAGTCAATAGCGGAACTCCACTACCTGAATGGTTCACACAAGGATTCCATGTCAGTATGCCTATCATACTGGTGACTATACTTGTGCTTTGGATATCGACCGAAATAGAAGAAAGACTAACCGATAACACCAGTGGCTAAAGCAGCCTCTTCAATCTGGATTTGTGTAGATTTGTCAAGTATAGTTGTACGTTGTGGCCTTATCTCTTTGGAATTTATAAAAGCTGACAAGACCATACCGTCATCCATTCCTAAACCTTTTGAATTAATTGGAGCATTTACAGCCTTCAATGTATCCCTTATTTTTTCCCAATCTCCTCCATGTAAGTACATTGTAACTATAGAACCTAAACCACACTGTTCTCCGTGTAATGCTGGATTATCACTATTAGCATCTAACCAATGTGAAAATTTATGTTCACCACCGCTTGCTGGACGAGAAGTTCCTGCTATTGACATTGCTACACCACTTGAAATCAATGCCTTAACTACTAATCTGACACCTTCTTCGGTACCACTAGCTACTTTCTCAATCCCATCCTCCACTAATTGGGCTGCCATCTCAGAAAGTGCTGCCGCATATTCACTATAATCTGCTTTTTGACCATCCAATCTCCAGTCAAGTACTGCTGTTTGATTGCTAATTATATCTCCAACACCAGCCCCAAGCAACCTTTTTGGTGCCTTAGATATAATCGAAGTATCGGCTACTACTGCAATTGGTGGGATGGCCTGCATTGAGGTCTTTCGTCCTGCTTGCCGGATTGATGATCGTGCTGAACCAAATCCATCATGAGATGCAGCAGTAGGAATCGAAACAAACGGTATGTTCTTGTTGAAACCTGCTTGTTTAGCCAGATCAATAGGACGGCCTCCTCCGACACCAATCAAGAAATCAATACCATCCAGAGCATCTTCAACACGAAGTAATTCCTGACTATTAGCTCCCTCAACCACAATTTTCTTCATTTGATGGCCACCAATCTCCAAATATTCATTCACTTGCCTACCTGCAATTTTGAGAGTATTGGAATCACATACTATCAAACCCCTTTCAGGGAAATCCAACTCTGCTATGACGGCCGGCAACTGTTCCAGAACACCAGGTCCAGTTACAATAATCCTAGGTAGAATCATTGAACGCGGAGGTCTTGAATGCATTTTATAATAACGAACAGGGGCTTAAGAGGCATGCGCTGAACATAAGGGCTTAATACTGGTCCTTTTACGCAACGTTCATGCCTTTGAAAAATGGTGAAATCATAACCTTGGATTACGAGGGACGTACGGATGGGATTCTATTTGATACGACCTTGGAAAAAGTGGCTAAAAAAGAGGATGCTGTTGTAGAAAATAGGAAATATTCTCCAATCACCGTTGTAATCGGAGAGGGAAGATTGGTACCCGGTCTTGAAAATAATCTGAAACTGGCAAAGATAGGAAAGACAACCGAAGTTACAATTGCACCTGAAGACGCTTACGGAGCAAGAGACACCAAATTGATCGAAACCATGTCCGTGGCAAAATTCAGAAGAGTTTGTCCGGATGCCAAAGGATATGTGGGTGAGGAAATCACTATGGATGGACGACCTGGAACCTTGGCGAACATATATGGATCTCGAGTTCGAGTGGATTTCAACCCACCTCTAGCAGGCAAAGAACTAATTTTCAAGTATACTGTAAAATCCGTTGTCAAAAAACCTGTGGATGTGATCCATTCCTTGTTTACAATGGAATATCCTGCCGATGAAGATTTTGAAGTGAAGGTGGAAAAAGGTGTGGCTCAGATTAAACTACCTGAAAGAACAAAGTTTGATGTAAACTGGTTTCAGGCCAAATATCGAGTTGTAGCTGCAATTCGAAAACACACAAAAGTTACAGATATCGAATTTCTGGAACACTATGAGGGGACCAAACCAGAAAAGAAGGCAAAAAAGACTACCAAAAAAGGAAGCGTTAAGAAGAAAACATCGTCTAAAAAGACAAAATAAAAGCTGCATGGTCAAGTTTGGAGTTTGGAAACTATAATGAAAAATCAATTTTATATACGGTTACTCTCATGGATGAGAACGTTTGTGTAGGTGAGATGCTATGAACAAAAACAGAGATAACGGCCTGAAAGACGGTAATGGACTTACCAATGGTAACGGACTTACCAATGGGAACGGACTTACCAATGGTAACGGACTTACCAATGGGAACGGACTTACCAATGGGAACGGACTTACCAATGGGAACGGACTTACCAATGGGAACGGACTTACCAATGGGAACGGACTT
>CAUYZR010000071.1:0-4710 GCA_963577905.1 Candidatus Thalassarchaeaceae archaeon | reverse complement strand
TGAGTGAGATCACGCCTGAAAACGTTCAGGAGAAGTTAAATCTCTTCCAGCAAATGCAACAACAAGTTCAGGCTCTTTCGCAACAAGCTTCACAAATTGATATGTCAATCAGGGAGACTGAAAGGACTGTCGAGGAAATCAAGGATGCTAAAAAGGACACAATTCTTTACCGCGCGATAGGCTCTATCATGAAGAAAGTGGAAGATATTGACAAGTTGAGAAAAGAACTTGAAGAAGAAAAAGAGACCATGGAAATCAGAAATAAAAGTCTCAAGAACCAGATTGAGAAGATTAATGGAGAACTTGTAGAAATGCAAAAGAAATTGGCTCCAGTAGTCCAAAGTGTTCAGGAAACGAGTGGCCAAAATGCTCCTGAATGAAAAAATCAAGAAGTCGCTTAAAGATGATTTACTATTATTGGTACACCATCATGCCGATGTAGATTCCGTAGCCTCGGCTATCGCTTTGAAGACCGTATTCAGTGATGCGACAATCTGCGCGTCAGACGGGATAAGTGTTTCGGGCCAGAATATTGCTAAAATCACAGACGATGATATACTACTCAAACCTCCTACAGAATGGGATGGAACTGTAATCGCTCTGGATAGTCCCAATCCCGAACATTGTGGACCAGTTCCCAAAGCGAAACAGATTGTTGTCATTGATCATCACGGCAAAATCACAGGATGGCCAAAAGGTACGGAAATTATCCACCTGCCCCAGAAAACAAGCACGGCTGAGATAATATTCCTCTTGATGAAAGAGATGAAATTGGAAATTAGCAAAACCTGTGCTACGGTACTACTTTCTGCAATTTATACTGATACTGGACAGTTCAGACATGCGAACAATGAGACCTTCAATATTGCAAGCGAATTGTGTAATGCAGGAGCAAATCCACAAGAAATTATCAACATCCTGGATCGAGAACGCCCGCTAGCCCAGAAAACCATGTTCCTCAAGGCTGCACAAAGAATGAAATGGATACAGGAGGGAAAATGGATAATTGCGACCAGTCAAGTAGGTTCATTTGAATCGGGATCAGCGAGATTGTTAATTGTTCTGGGTGCTGACGTGGCGATAGTTGCCTCTGGAAACAAAAAAGGAGAGGTGAGATTATCTACCAGAGCATCAAATCGTATTGTCTCGGATGGGTTTAACCTTACCACAGTTCTAGAATCTGTAGAGGATGTGAATGGTGGTTCAGCTGGAGGACATCCAGGGGCTGCAGGGTACAACGGCAAGGGAGACCCTGAGGCGATAACGGAGATTACAAAACAAAAAAGTATCTCATTAATAAGGGAACTGCCTTAACGATAGGGGTGCATAACCCTTTGTGAAATATAGGGCAATATTCAGAATTTATGGATTGATAATTGCCAATATGCTGCTTATCATGGGCGGGCAGTTGGGGTACCTGTACATCGTAGGCCCCATTTCAATGGAAGATGGAAGGCCAATGACACTTCCTGAGATCCCCTTCTTGGGGCTTCTTATAATAATCCTGATAATCGCGGGTTTTCTAATTATCGCTGCAATACTACAGAAGATGCCAGCCCCAATAAGATATATCTCAATCAATAACCGGCCCTATGCTCGAGAAATTAGAGACGAGACTGATGATTCCAAATCCTCCATCTACAGACCAAACTACCCGGGACAATTCAGTAGAAAAACGGGGAAGGTCCACTATGACAAAGCTGACCTAGAGGGAAACCTAGACTGGAAAGGGGATGAATCAATACCCAAGGAATTAGAGCTAAAACTAGGCTCTTTCGAGAAAAGGGAATTACAACTACCTAAATCAGGATTATTATTTTTTGGATTTCTAATGTCATTGGCACTGGGAATTGTGGCCCTTGGGGAAAGGGGACCATTCATCTATCTATTTCCTGTAGCCTTTATTGTAGCCTTCTCATTTCCCGGGCTAATCTGGGTGAGTTACATCTACTCCAGAACCATAACCTCACCTGAACCCCAGAGACTAGTTTTAATTGCGCTAGCATGGGGGATGTTCTCAACCCTGCCGGCTAGTCTCTTGAATGATATTGGGGTGCGAATAATAGATGTGGATCAGAATGCTCTCTTAGGAAATGGCACCTTTGGAAGGCCTGAATTAATGTTGGTTTCCCTGGTAGCACCCCTAGTCGAAGAATTACTGAAGCCGATAGGACTGATCTTTGTCATGAAGCGATTGAAAACCCCGTATGAGGGAGTACTGTACGGAGTAGCATGTGGAATGGGATTCGCAATGATTGAAAATTTACTTTATGAACTCTTCGTATTAATCTGGTATGGGTCTGATGCATGGACTATCAATGCCTTTGCAAGAGGCATTGGATCCACGGTCCTGCATGCAGTCGGGCCTGCAGCCATAGGATATGGGATTGCATTATCTAATCAAATGGAAAAACCGCTGACTAAATATGCGCCTATCGCCTACATTTTTGGTGTTGTGATGCATGGATTATGGAATGGTATAGCGACCATGCCCTTCATGCTGGAAGGAAAAACATGGGAATATATTTCCTACGCCCTTCTCGCACTGATGGTGATTCTTTGTCTATTCTTCATAGTTAAAATTCTGGAATATGGAAAAGAATATACTAATATGGAATTAGAGACCCAAAAATTCGAGGAAGCATTAGAAGAAGCAACAAATAGCGGTCACTAAATACAACTGATACCGTCCTTAGCTCAGACTGGCCAGAGCGGCCGGCTGTAGGGGTCTTTCCCTTTTTTCCCGTTAGTACGGGAGGCCGCAGTTACCGGCAGGTCCCCGGTTCAAATCCGGGAGGACGGACCATTTTTCTATGAATCGATTATTCTGTCTTGCCTGGCATGTAGAGCTTGACGAGGATTGCAGTCATCAAGGCTATACCAGCAGATACCATTGCTGATGCCACCATCCCATCCATGAAAGCTAAACGGGCATTCTCAATAAGCTCCATGTTGCCCATTTCGAGCCCAATTTGTATAGCTGCAGGAAATGACTCTGTTAAAACTGCAGATTGTGCCTCCAAACCTTCAGGAACAACCAGATTCCTCTGATAGTATTCATTCAATACACTGCCCCCTATGGCTATTCCAAGAGCTCCACCAACCTCCCTACTGGCATCATTAGTTGCACTTCCGACTCCTGCCTTGTTCTCCGGAATGGATTCCATGACCAGAGTCGTGGAAGGAGCCATTGTCAAGCCCATTCCAAGACCAAGCAAAAAGAACGTCAGGGCAATTCTCACATAGTCCGTATCAATCTCGACTGTAGTGAATAGCAGCATTCCGGCTGTGATTAAAGTCAAACCGGTCGCAACAACGTTGTTGCTGCCGAATTTAGCTACGAACTTGTCGCTGTTCGCTGCTGCGGGCATCAAACCGAGCGGAAGAGGAAGGAACCGGATAGCTGCCTCCAAGGCAGTGTGTCCCCGGACAAGCTGAAAATGCAGCATCTGAGTGAACATAAACGAGAACATTACGAAGAAGGCAAGCGAAATCGCGACCAGTCCCATTGTGAAACCCATCTTACGAAAGAGATCGATAGGAAGCATAGGATATTCAGTAGTTCTTTCCCATCTGATGAAAGCCAGTGCAAGGACTATTCCCAAGGCTGCTATTCCAAGAGTCTCAGGACTTGTCCACCCCGCATTCGGGGCCTCTATGATGGCATAGAGAATGGACACCAGGGCTCCGATAGAAAGAAGGGACCCAATCGCATCCAGAGGACGTTGCTGTTTGTCCCTTGAGTTTGGAACCAAGAAAAGGCCCAGAATAAGTGCTAACATAATGACAGGGACATTGATCCAGAAGACCATCTGCCAGTCATAATTCTCTACTGCCCATCCTCCCACAAAAAGACCGATTGGAGCACCGGCACCAGCCATAGCGGCCCAGATACCAACTGCTTTCCCCCGCTCCTCAACGGGGAATACAACGACGACCACGGACAGGGTCGCGGGCATGACCAAAGCTGCGCCAAGCCCCATAACTGCCCGAGCAAGGATTACATGCTCAGATGTGGAAGCATACAT
The DNA here is from genome assembly GCA_963577905.1 of Candidatus Thalassarchaeaceae archaeon. Classification (GTDB taxonomy): domain Archaea; phylum Thermoplasmatota; class Poseidoniia; order MGIII; family CG-Epi1; genus CG-Epi1. The sequence goes on along the minus strand of CAUYZR010000071.1, from coordinate 682 downwards.
CGCCGTAGCTGCCGAGGCTACAGCCACAATAATCAAACCTAATTGGAGAGCAGGCTTGCGACCAAAGCGGTCACCAAGCGCGCCCATAACCAGAAGAGTACCTCCAAATATAAGGGCATAGGAATCCATCATCCACTGAAGGTCAGTATTGTCGGCTTTCAGGTCCTTGGAAAGCTCTGGAAGCGCGACATTCAAAGTCACGTTGTTGAGTATGACAATGACGAGACTCAAGCTCATTACGGCAAGAATCACCCATCTTCTCTCATAAACTTCATCTGTTACACCTGCCCTTTCTTCTTCACTCATCTAATATACTCCCAAGTATCATAAGTCCAAGAATTGGCAGCGTGCCAGTGCGGTGCCCTACGTGGAATATACTCGGAACCATATTGATCATATTTGCGTCTCTCATCCTCATCAATCAGAACATGATAAGCCTCGTTTATCTGTTTGAATTTCTCTTCAGACCACTCAACATTATCCGGATTTAAATCAGGATGAAATTTCTTTGCTAATTTCTTGTAGGCCTTCTTTATAGAAATCGAATCTGCATCCTCTTCAATTTCCAAAATGTCGTAATAATTCACTATTTATCAATAGAATTGGCTATATCTAACCTGCAGTCTGCCCACCATCAACCGTGATTATAGAACCTGTAGTCCATTCCGATTCGGGACCACAA
>CAUYZR010000070.1:0-4938 GCA_963577905.1 Candidatus Thalassarchaeaceae archaeon | reverse complement strand
GAGTTACTTCGAGTGGGTGTATATTTTTCATAGCATTTGAGAAACCAATGCGCTCATGTGATCATGGTGGAACTTGGGTGGATACAAGCGATGTTACACAAGCGTTCTTTACCAACGACCCGTATGGATGGGTTGACCCAATCACTGATCGAGTGTTCAATATCCATATGATGGGACTCTGGACCACTTGGATTGGTTGGTCTGATGATGATGGTGAAACATGGTTATCGAATCCTCATGATTCTGGTTCAGTACCTATAAACGACCATATCAAACTTGGTTCAGGGCCATGGACTGATGACGGATATGGGATAGGAGGGGGAATCTCCTCGAATGTTTATGAGACTGCAGTATATTTCTGTTTTAACAAACTACTCTATATTTCCTGTTACACTAGTTATGATGGAGGCGCTACATTTGAAGCCGGAGGAGACATTATAGGTTTAGCTACCACTAATGGAGGATTACATGGAGCTATTACTACTGCACCAGACGGTACTGTATATTTACCTCCTAGAGTTGCAACACCTGCAATCATTTTTTCCAAAGATAATGGTCTTAGCTGGGAAGAACGCACGATGGGAGAGGATGTAGGTACACCCAATCCTCGTAAGAATGGAGAAGTTGCTACAGACACCGAGTCCAATGCTTACAATATTTGGGTTGGTGCTGATCAAGGCGTCTATATGTCGCGTAGTATAGACTCAGGCAACACATGGGAGCAAACAAGTATCAGAATCAGCCCCATAGAAGTAATCTCAGCGACATTCCCTCATACCTCTGCTGGAGACCCTGGACGAATTGCAATTACCTACCTTGGAAGCGAGAATGCCAGTGCACTAGGTCAGCCTAATATCGATGGGGAACCATGGGACGGTAACGCACACTATGCACCATCCAACGTGAGTCACTATCTCTATGTTACCTATAGTCTAAATGCATTAGACCCTGAGCCTGTATTTCACACCCAGAGAATTTCGGCAGATCCAGTCCAAGTTGGCAGTATATGTCTAAACAGTGGTGATTGTCGAGATATTGGCGGTTCGAATCGCAATCTTCTAGATTTTAATGACCTTCATATAGATCTGGAAGGGCGAGTCTATATTGGCTTTGCAGATGGATGTACTGGAACTTGTGCAACCGGAAATAACACCACTCCAGAGAATTCTCGAAGTAGACAAGGGTCAGTGTACTACCTAGAAAGCGGACCTAGCCTCTATGAATCGGTGGAAGAACTGGCCGAATTCAACTTATCCTATGCTGATGTTGATGATTTTGGGGCACTGATTCCTAGAATTCTTCCCGTTTCGTTTGCAACCTTCGTTGTTGTCCCTTCGTTAAGGGGATTCCGGACAAGGCCTACCTTGAAACCTTTTCAGCCACAGATACACAAGCCATAAAATCTTCAGTTGTTTCTCTTAAACTTCCCAGATTTGGCGCCTTGATGATTGCATATAGGATATTTCCTTGAACATTTGTCTCAACCCAACCCTTGTTCTCAGGTTCCGTGGCTACAATTACGGAATTGGCTATATCTGAGGTTTCAAATTCAAATTCTAATTCGATCCTGTGTATCATTAGTGATTTTATAGCTCTTTGACTTCCACTGCCGTATTGGGCAGCCTTCTTTTTTCTCTGGGCTATTTCGTTAGGCAGCCCCATTTCCAAAGCAGCCTTTCTCAAAGGTTCCTTTCCAACTTTTCCAACTCTTTCTTTGGGACTATATTTTTCAGCAGCTTCGATGACCGATTCTATGAGATAGGGGCATGCTAGTTCCAGCCCAAATTTCTTTGCTATCTTATTTTCTCTATCAGGTAGCCTATTCACTAAATCAGATACTTCTTTCTCAAGGTCATATTCCGCATCTTCAGTCCTGAAACGGGCATATCCTCCAAATAGTTCATCGGCTCCCTGTCCACACATTAGTATAGAATTGCCTGAATTTTTGGCTGCAATCCATAAGGGAAGCATGAATTCGACCTCCATAGAGCTAAGATTCAGGCACTTCTGTATCTCCATCCCCTCCGTGACCATATCCTGGGGTTCAACTTCTATTACTTTCAATTCCATGTCAATCAATTCCGAGGCACTTCTGGCAGCTTCCAGATCGTGTGAATCTGGAATTCCAACAGCAATTAGTTCAACATCAGAATATCTCTGCGCCAGAAAGGCCACCAAGGTCGAATCGATTCCTCCAGAGAATGAAACCGATATCTTATCTTTACAACAGTTCTTTACAGCTAGTTCAATCGAATCACAGAGCTTTGCTAGACGTGGACTTCTCATCTAGGAGTCAACACTTATTTCAAGTAGAAACTTTTCCAGTTGATTTAGAGCTTTCTTGGCTTTTCCCTCACTTATTACATCTGTGACTATCAAGACACCTGACTGGAAAAGAATAAAACTGGATTGTGGATTATCTATCCTTATGACTAGTCCTTTGAATTTGGTTGGTTCATATTCTGAACCAGGTATTGCCAGGGCTACCGACTGTAGGTCAAACACCCTTCCTAAATTCACTTTGGCAACAATATTTTCTAATTTTATTGCCCTTTTCATACTAACTTTTGGATCGACTGTTCTAACCATTTTCTTCAAGGATTCCATGACCTGACGACCTTCTTCTAATGAACCTATTCCAGTAACTAGAACCTTACCGTTCCCAAACAAGACTCCTGCAGCCCTCTTATTTCCACCAGCATCAACCTCCACAATTACAGACGGATCCCCTGAACCAGAGTACCTAGCGTTTGTCATCTCCGTCGCTAATTGTATCAGTTCAATCTTTTTCCCGAGATGAGAGGCGGCAATAACATTCTCAATTTTCAGGTCTGTCACGACAAGTTCAAAACGGGTAAGTTTAATAGCTTACCCTTTCACGCGAATTCATCGAATGGATAGGGCTCAGCTTCTCTTTTACCCATTAAGATTTGCACTTCTGGAACCGTTAGCAAGGGTATTGGCCAGGTAGGCCCATCCTCGATTGCCAATCTTGGGCAAGCGGTGATGACCGCGGCTTCTATGCCCATTCCCAGAAGTTGTTCATGTGACTGGTGAATACTTCCAATCATCATGGCTTCTCTACCATCCGAAGTCAATAAATCAGCTATTTTATCAGCCAGATCTATTCTCTTTTGACCAATCTGGTTGGAGAATAATACGGCCCATCTCCTCGCGTCTTTAGCTACGGATATGGCAGCATAACGCTGTTTCAGGAATGGTTTTGCGTCTGCTTCAGTAACCTCACCGCTGTGAGGGTCGACACAAGCTACTTTTTTACCGGTGGAAAGAGCTACAGTAAGGGGGTGAAACAATCCGGTTCCAATGTACAGGAAACCGTCAACATCCAATTTTCTGGCCGCAGAGGAATTACAGCCTAATAATTGTCCGGCTGCAGCGAGTCTTGGTCCGCCGGTGGTCACGCTTGTGTCGAATCCAGATTTTTCTAATTCCTTCCCCGTTTCATCAATCATGTGTAAATGTTGTGCGGTCGTCACAATTCCAATTTTTGTAGGAAGTATTTTCTTGATTTTACTTATTCCTTCTTCGTTCAGATTCAGTTCACCAGTGTGTCTGACTGGCACAAAATAGGTGGGAACGGCGTAAAATTCGGAGTGATAAGGCATCGGCAAATGTCCCATGTGAATGAGAGCGTCAGCCCCGATCTCCTCCAGTGGCCGGTCAGCCAGATCACAGGCACCGTAGGTTGGTTCTCCCCATAGAACAATCTTCGCTCCTGTGAGTTCCCTTACTCTTTTCACGATCTGATGGGCTCTGGGTTTCAGTCCTTCAGGCACTTGAATACCTATCCTTTTCTTGCCTTGTAGTTTCAGGCAAACTTCTTTGATTCCAGATTCCCAGTCGAATTTGACTTCATCCATTTGTCAATCCAAAGGCTTCTTGGGGTGGATATAATGATGACGCTTCATCATTTCAGGTCAATCAGGTTCAGACCCAATAGCGTTTCCAGAAAGATCTGCACCCTGTCCGAGGCGGGAGCGACCTCCTCCCCGAATTTTCCATCGAACTTGCGTACTACATCTGCCACAGTGTTATTCCCGTCACATATTTCCCAGATGTATGATGAGAATTTGTCCAATGGCCGCCTGACCACCTCCGGTCCTCCTATCCGGTTCTGGAGCCATTTTTCCATTTTCCCGAATTTTTTAGGATATGTGATAACGACTATTTCGTCCTCGTGGAACCATTTCACCTCCTCATTATCGGTATGACAGGGTTTACGGCCTAGAATGTCATTCTTGTTCACAACTTCTCCATCCCGATGAGCATCACTGCTATGGTTGCAGCCCCGCTGATGGCAGCATACCGGACAGCCAGTTTCTGATCCTCCCAAACGAATCGGGAGACCCAGACCAGCCACCCACTGGATAGTGCTACGATTAGTAGGAGTGCAAAGACAATGGTCCACCAATTCACATCTTCTTATTGAATGGCATTAATTAGTGGTAGCCCCGCCAGGATTCGAACCTGGGTCTCGGGATCCAGAGTCCCGAATGATGGACCACTACACTACGGGGCTAGTAAGTCTTCACCTTAATTAGGTGCATAAAAAATCGACGTTAGTAATCGAGAACTAGTTATCCTCATAGAATTCGTCATCATCATCGAAAGAGAATTCATCGTTCTCTTCTTTTTCAGTGAATTCCAACTTATCAGGGAAATGCCTCAGAATTACTACGTCATCCAAGTTCTGGACCCACCTGTAAGGTATGATTATATTTGCACCACCCTTCACTAAATCGGGAGTTGTTCCTGTTATTAGAAGTGCAGCTACAATGCGTTGTGAGGTGTCGAATAGGACATCGTGTACAACACCTAATCTTTTCCCGCTACGGGTGTAAACTGTCAATCCAGATAGTCTCGAGGCTTCGTGTAGAGTGGCTTGGGACACAAACTGCTACCGGCTCAGGATATAAT
>CAUYZR010000069.1:0-5328 GCA_963577905.1 Candidatus Thalassarchaeaceae archaeon | reverse complement strand
GGCACTTGGTATCACATAGCTGTGACCTACGATGATTCGGACTCCCAAGCAGACATCTATGTAAACAACGAAAGAGTACTCACCAATCAGCCTCAGCTTACCTTCACAGGTAATCCTAGCGGTGCTATTGTTATGATTGGAAGTGGTGATGAATCTTCCGCTGGCGGTGATTTTTATGGTGTTATTGACGAGGTCAGGATGGTTAATTATCAGAAAATGGCCTTCGCTGGTGGAATCATGTTGAACAGCGTTAGTGGAACGTTCCCTGGAACTGCTACGGTCTCGATTTACAACGCGGCCGATGACCCTATAGATTTGACGGGAATCAAGTTAATGAAATCTGGTGACGACCAATGTAACACTTTCTCTGGAACTTTGGCTGCAAGTGGTACAACCACAGTAACATGTACTGTCACTGCAGATGAAGGTCTTTACCTAGTAGATCTTGATGGAGATAACACTGGTGGTTCTGATACTGGTGCTGTTTCAAATTCGAAGGAATGGGTAATTGATGGTGTATGCTTTAATGATGGAAGTGGAACTGACACTGCATGCGGGTCCGGACAGCCAATGATCAATGCTGGTGTGTGGACTATAGGCACTTACGTTAATGATGCAAACAATGCGGGCGTTCGACTAACGATCAACGGTAACAACGATCAAGCGGTAGGCGACTGGGAAGCTATACCGGAGTTCTCAACCCTGCTTATGCCAATAGCATCTGTATTGATGATTGTCGGATACAACTACAGAAGAAAGAATTTACCAGAAGCATAGATTAGATTCGGCGCCACTTGGTGCCTTCGGGAGTATCCTGGATCTCGATTCCCATCTCGGAGAGTTCATCTCTTATAAAATCTGATTTTGACCAATCCTTGGCTGTACGGGCCTCATCACGTTTAGCTATTAAGTCCTTAATGGAAGCAAGTAGTAAATCATCAATAATATGTTCCGTAAACAACCCTAGAACCTGATTCCCATAGTAATCAAATGTTTTAACCAACTCGGATCTCAAATCTGATCTAAGACTGGAACCAGGATGATTGTTCGCAACCCTGGCTAACTGGAATAATGATGCTATGGCCTCACGCGTATTGAAATCATCATTCATGGCCAAGACAAAATCCTTGCGGCATTGTTCTATTGCTTCCACCAATTCTGGTGGCTTCTGAACACCGTTTGTTTCTTCATCCCTGAATCGGCGATAAGTTCCTTCCAGTCTCTTGTAGGCCGCCATTGATTCCTTTAGACTTGAATTACTGAAGTCAATCGGTGACCTGTAACTTCCATTCAAAAGATAGAATCTAAGAATAGGGGCACTATATTCCTTCATAACATCCCGAACTAGGAAAAAATTATCAAGGGATTTGGACATCTTCGCCTTATCAATTGTAAGAAAACCGGTGTGAATCCAGTAATTCACCATGGGTGAATGATTGGTGTGGCATTCCGTCTGTAATATCTCTGACTCATGATGTGGGAACTTTAGGTCAACACCTCCACCATGAATATCAAAATGTTTTCCCAGATGGCCTAAAGACATTGCTGAACATTCGATATGCCAACCGGGTCTTCCTGAACCCCAGGGGCTTTCCCAACTGGGTTCATTCGGTTTTGCTCCCTTCCACAGGACAAAGTCAGAAGGATGGCGTTTTCTGCTGTCTACAGCCACACGGGACCCCGCCTCCATGTCCTCAATCTTTTGACCCGTCAATGTACCAAACATATCAGAAGCTGATGAAATATCAAAATATACATCGGATGAAAGTGCGCCTGCCGCAGGTTCAACAAGGTATGCGTGCTTCTTCTCCACAAGATCTGACACTATTCCAATAATTTCCTTTATGAAATCCGTGGCTTTGGGCATAAATGTAGGTGATTTGACCTGTAACTTCTCCAGATCCTCTGTGGTCCTTTCAATATATCTGGAGGCAATCTCTTCGGTCGTAGAATCTTCTTCATGGGACTTCTGGATTATCTTGTCATCTATATCTGTATGATTTTGTACAAATGTAACTTCATAACCTGAATATTCAAGCCAGCGCCTGATAACATCAAACGAGATATAGGTTCTAGCGTGACCTAAATGCATATCATTGTAAACCGTAAGGCCACAGACATACATCCCTACTTTATTAGGATTTATGGGCTTGAATTCCTCGACCTTGCGAGTGGCGGTGTTGTATAACCGGAGCACAAGTTTCCAAGGGCAGGAGATTAAAACCGTCTTGCCTTGATAATTCAATGCCGGAACTACCAGAAGTTGAGTCCTATCGCACAGGGCTATCCCGTAAAATGAAAGGCTGGAAATTGAAAGCAGCCAGAACAATCTGGCACCGTGCATCTGACTCCGATTTCAATGTCATAAAAGGCCAGAAGATAACTGGGTTTGACAGAAGAGGCAAATTTCTGATAATAAATCTGGATACGCACCATATCATCATCCATCTCAGGATGACCGGAAGGATAGATATTGTAGAAGGTGGAGTTCCAAAATACACTACTGTAGAATTTGATTTTCACAACAAGAAAAAAATGTGTCTTGTTGATTTCCGGAAATTCGGAAAGGTCTGGATTGTGGAGAATATCAATGAAATCGTAGGTAATCTAGGCATTGAACCACTCGGACAAGAGTTTACGGCAAAAAAATTCAAAATGATGCTATCCAATCGAAGAGGGCGCCTCAAACCACTGTTATTGAATCAACGGTTCATTGCAGGAATAGGTAACTACTTGGCAGATGAAATACTATTCAGGGCCAGTCTGCATCCCTTGAGAACTGCCAACACACTTTCTGATACCGAGATAAAGAATCTGCATCGGGCGATCAGACACATCATAAGAAAAGCCATTAACTTTGGCGGGACCACCTTTTTGACGTTCAGGGGACCTGAGGGAAAACGGGGTGAATTCTGGAAAAAATTGCAGATCTTCAGGAAAACGGGAGAGCCCTGTCCACATTGTAAAAGACCCGTCACACGAATTATCGTGGCCCAAAGAAGTACCCATCTTTGTGAGAATAAACAAAAATATATCAAAAATATTGATTAACATTAAATAGAGTGACAACAATCAAGACCCCTCGAGGTAGAGAACCATGATGGCTGCTAAAAAGGTATCAAAGAAGATTGTCGTACTTGGCGACCCTGCTGTTGGAAAAACCAGCTTGATTCGTCGATTCGTTATCAATGCATTTGATGACAAGTACTTAACTACAATTGGAGCTAAGATTGTAAAGAAGGAAGTTCAACTGAGATCTGGTGGTGCCAAACCCGATATTGATGTGACACTAATGATATGGGATGTTGCAGGTCAAAAGACACTTGGAAATGTAAAACAAGCATACTATCGCGGTTCGGAAGGCGCAATTATCGTCTGTGATATTACACGTCGGGAAACTCTTCTTTCCACTATTGACTGGATTAAGACATTGATGCAGGTCACTGGCGAGATTCCAGTGGTACTCCTTGCCAACAAATGTGATTTGATGGATAAAGCACTGTTTGGCGAGAAGGAAATGTCTGAAGTTTCCAAAAAACTCAACGCACCATTCATGATGACCTCAGCGAAAGATGGTCGTAATGTCGGTGAGGCTTTCCAGAGTATTTCAGAAAGCATGGTTGAGGGAATGTCCTAGAAGGGCTGACGCCCATGGATGATTTCTACGATACGGACATTGGCATCCAGACATCAGATATACTAGTCCTACCCAGTGCATTTCTAGGGACTTTATGGTCTGAACTACAAAGTATAGGGGCTGAAAAGGCCCGAAGTATAATGTTCAATTGTGGGCATTCGGTCGGTAGCAGTCTATCAGTGAATTACGTAGGTATGGGAACTGAGGATCTGGATATGGTATTGAATCAGGCCTGGGCTGAGGCTGGATTAGGGCACTTGTTCGTAATTGATAGCAATCGCGACCACATTGTTGTAAAGCTGGAAAATCTACTTGAAATAGGTATAATTGGTGCAGTTAATAATTGTGATTTCACTGCTGGATGCCTAGCTGGAGTGCTTGAAGGACTCCTACAACAGCCTTATAGTGTGGTGGAAGAAATGGTGGGAGAAGAGACCAGACTCTTCAGGTTTGATAAGAAATAGACATGGCAGCAAAGTGGCAGAAAACATTGGATGATCTTCTTTACAATGGAGACCTTGATGGTGCTTACAATCTTTTAGACGGAATTATAAGAGATAATCCCAATGACACCAATGCCCGCGTAGCATTCGGAAGAGTACAATATGAATTGGGAGACCCAGACAATGCACGAAATACCTTTGAAACTGTAATTAAAAAAAGCCCAGGCAATGCAGAGGCCCTAAAAGGTAGAGCTGAGGTTTGTGAATTACTGGGTGACTATGAAGTGGCCATCCGTTCCTATCAGATGGCTACCCAAAGTATGCCAAAGGACGTCGAGGCCTGGAAATCGTTGGGAATCCTACTGACAAAGTTAAAGCAATTCAGTAAAGCCGATAAGTGCTGGAATGCAATATTAAGACTCAATTCCAAGGATGCGGAAGCTTGGTACAATAAAGGATATGCCAAGATGCTGATTCAAAAGTATGATGATGCTGAGACCTGTCTTAAAAAAGCGATACAGTTCAAGAGTGATATGAAAGAGGCACATAATGATCTTGTAATGGTTCTAAGAAAAAAGGGAGATAACAAAGCGGCTCTGAAAGTGTGTGAACATGCTCTTAAGAAACACAAGAATGATGATACTCTCCATAGAAACAAAGGAAATATCTTGTACGCTCTGGATGAGCCTGAAAAGGCTCTGGAAGCCTTTGAAGCAGCCTTGGATCTAAACCCACATGTGGTAGACACCTGGGTCAACAAGGGAACTGTACTCTGGAAAGCAATGGAACTGCGAGACGAGGCCTTGGCTGCCTTCGATAAGGCTTTGGAAATAAATCCCAATTTTATGGCTGCGGTTGATTCACGTATAAGTCTCGAAGCTGAAATAAAGGCAAATCGACCTGGTTTCTTCAAGAGAATCTTCGGATAGATTTTTAACGGGCTTCCGTATGTTAGAGGTCCTTGGCAAATGACATCGCATTAGATGAACTTATGGAGCTTTGGCGCTCCTTCTTTCAGGACTCCCGAAATCGACCTGTAGACAAATTTGGGAAGGATTTCTCAGCACCAAAATGTACTATGTGTGATGGTCAAGGGAAACTTCCTAATAAATCAAAGATTGACTCTGAGGAAGCGGATACGAAAGAGTGTCCCAAATGTAAAGGGAGAAAGATAGATGAGGAAAATATACCTACCTATAGTGACGAGATTCAAACCGTATCAAGAGAATATCCAGCTGGTAACAGGGC
>CAUYZR010000068.1:0-5475 GCA_963577905.1 Candidatus Thalassarchaeaceae archaeon | reverse complement strand
GGATATCTGGTACAAACCTATGTAGGCGTAATGGATGAAGAGCCTGAATGGAAATTATCAGAAAACGAGGTTGCTGATTTTTTTGTTTTGAAAGTATCTGAACTTCTTGATTCTGATAAAGATTATTACGAAACATGGGACCTCAGAGGATTTGAAGCTAAAGTTCCGATATTCAAAGTTGGGGACCTGAAGATATGGGGTGCTACGGCATCCGTTCTTAGTGAATTTATAGAACTAACCAAATAGAGAATTTAGGGGAGCTACAAGATAATGTGAGAATAGATCTCCAAATATGGCTGAAAGAATAAATGCAAGTGCCAAAGGTATGATATACGGAATCTTGAAGGTAATCCAAGGATTATCAACACCAGATTCTTCCAATTTGTCCCACTGTGTATCTGAATCGTCCTTATTCTTGACAAAGGCAACCATCACCACTTTACCGCCTATAATCTGCTGCATTGGCCAGACAAAACTTTCACGGGCCTGATCAATCTTCATTTTCGTACCGAAGAAAATCTGGAAATATGGTTTCTCAAGATTTCTCTTAAAGATGTTGTAAACTGCTAAAGACAAGGGAATTAGCAGATAAAGTAGAAGTGAATTCATGAAAACAACAAATGGATAGGGGAATCCACGTGTTTCAAAGGCAGTAAAAGTATCGCCGCCAAACGATAATGTAAACGGCGCCACAAGTCCTATGGTCATTATTGCTTTTACATCGGCCCCTCCAATAGTAGGGCCCAGATAGAACCAGACGTACATCAAGAGTATCAGAATAGAAATAGAAACCACATCTACCAACTTGTAGTCCTGAGCAGACAGCTCTTCAGATTCTACTGAGAACAGAAAATACGCTGCACAAAGGATTCCAAGAACCTGAACTGCCCTCCATAACATCATCTGGTTATTGTCCAGAACATATTCATCTACAAAAGCATTGTAGAATAGCACAATTGTGGCAACCAGTAAAGCCCAAATGTGTAAACTGTATTCTTCAGTAGTGAATTCATAGGCCAAAAGTACCGAAGCTATGGTACCAGAGATTAACCAAGTCTGATTAGGAACTCTGCGTGTTTTGTGATCGGTCCAGGCACCATAACCCAACATTGAGGCCCCTAGAACAAAACGAAGCGAATCGAGCAGTTCCATGTGCTTGCAATACTGAGGGCTTTATCTGCCCTTTGTAACTTGCCACTCTTCAAAAAAGACTTTTGAAAATGCTTTAAATAAGACTAATGTGACTAAACCTCGTGGATCTAACTGAAAAATTCCTGCCAAGCGAGAAATTGCTTAAAAAATACGAAAATATTACAGTAGACCGTAAAAGAAATGGAAACCTGTTCCTAACTAACCTTAGGGTTTTTGTCGGAAACCAATTCAATCTATGGGATATACCTTGTGAGAATATTGATTATCTGGAGAGGGGCTTCGTGCCAAGATTCTCAGCCTGGTGGCAACTACTGTTCATACCATTAAGTCTAATCTTTATCGGCAACCTGGTTTTATTTTTCTTATTCGTGCTATTATCCGTGGCAAGACAATACATCAAAGTTAACGCATTGACCATTGGTACTCCTGCCAGAAAATGGAGCATCTGCGCAGAACCTGAAATATTAAATCAAATAGCGACCGATATCAGACTCAACTCTCTAGTTGGAAATAAGGAAGATGGAAAATTGATACTAGAAGCTGAGAGCATAGATGGTTCTGATGTGAATCTAAGTCTGACATTGATCGGAGAAAATGAATCCGGACCACTCAAAATAGCATGGATGGCATCAATCTTCGCCTTTTTTGCATATTACATTGGTTCTTTTGGTGTAGGAACTGGATTCTGGGTTTTCCTATTCTCAGCAATGGCTTTTTGCTTCTTTGTAGTACATAGAGATAGGAAAAAGTCGAACGAATTAAGGGGTGTTGAACCAATAGGTGGATGGATTCGACAAGGCTGGTATTTTGTTCTTAGAAAGTTGAATATCAAAATAATAGAGACTAAATGGTCTTTCAGATTATGGGGGACCCATATCAGGATTAGGAATGCTGGATATATTCTATGCTCTGGATTTTTATTTTTAGGATTATTGATAACTGTTGCAAGCTCAAATATGATACCACTGTTTTTAGGTATAACCATAGGAATTCCAATCTATCTAATCGGAAGGACACTATCTGGAATCCCGAGACCCTGGAAGAGAATGGCTTTGAGGTCAGCAACATGTTTTGCAATAGCAATTATTGTTGTACTACCATGCCTGATGCTTATGCCACTGTATAATTCGGCAACCGTTAAACTTCCCGGAGAATTCATTCAAGGCGATTCTGGTAATGGTTGGAAAAGGGCAATGAGCCAATATGATGAATATGGACTAGGATTTGCTTCAACCTCTTTCTTTCTTTACCTTGATGATGGAGAAGATAGTGAAGGTGATAGTGATGGTTACCCTGCAATGCTATTTGTTATCGCAATAAAAGTTCCAATTGACCTAGATGAAAGGGATGCGCTAGATGAATTAGACCGACAATTCCGTGAAATGTCTCTTGAACAAGAAATAGAATTGAATACACATATAGATGATGGTCAGAGAACAACCAAACAGGGATACTCAACACAATATGTAATCTACAACGGTACTGCAAAGTCGGAAAGAATAGGTTTTGAAGACGTTGGATATAATGTTACCCAAGGTGCTGAGATGCGCTATATTGGGGAAGTATGGAAAGCCCCTGAATACAATTTACTGGTAGTATCTATGGGCATTGCAATGATTTCATCTGAAGAATTAAATGATCAAACTGGAGTAGGACCAATTGATGATTTAGTAGATGATCTTATACCCAATAAACCAACCGAGACTACTGATATGAAAAACTGGAATGAATTATACGAATTAATACCTGAAATTGTTTGTTTACAACCCAATTAATTCTTCGGGGACAATCCGGATATTAAGGGAAATGAAACGAAATCGCCCTCCCATCGGACCTCCGCATCCTCATCAATCAATCCAGCATCGACCAATTTACCCATGACAGATTCTGCATTCTCCTTGGGAACACGCATGTACTGTTGCTCGTCATCATCCATATCAACCAAATTCAATACCCTGTGCTAGTGGAAGTTCATCTGACCAATTAAGGGTATTGGTCTGGCGTCGCATATAGGATTTCCAACTATCGGAACCTGCTTCACGACCACCACCAGTATCCTTCTCACCTCCAAACGCACCTCCAATCTCTGCTCCTGAGGTACCTATATTGATGTTGGCAATACCGCAATCACTACCTGCATGCGACAGGAATCGTTCAACGGATTGCATATCTCCTGTGAAAATAGAAGAACTCAGACCCTGGTCTACTGAATTATGCATCATTATCGCTTCATCTATAGTATCAAAGTCAAATATGTAAAGAATAGGGGCAAATGTTTCCTCTCGAGTGATCTCCATATCTGGGGTAGCTGCAATTATAGTAGGTTCAACAAAACTTCCAGATACATCCAAAACATTGCCTCCACAGAGAATCTTACCTCCCTGTTCTTCTATAATCTTCAATGCCTCCTTATAGTCCTTAACTGCACCGTCATCAACAAGGGGGCCCATCAATGTAGTGTCATTAAGGGGATCTCCAATCTTTACCTGTCCATAGGCTGTGACTAGACGGCCAGTTATATCGTCTGAAACTGAGTTGTGCAGGAATAATCTGCGTGTGGTTGTACACCGTTGTCCTGATGTCCCAACTGCACCGAATAGGATGGCACGCAAAGCGAGGTCTGCATCTGCATCAGGCATTACAATGATACCATTGTTCCCACCCAATTCCAGAAGTGTACGCCCAAGACGCTTGGAAACTGCTCCACCAATCTTACGTCCCATTCCGCAGGACCCGGTAGCCGAAATCAGTGGGGCACGACGGTCATGAATCAACATCTCACCGATATCACGGCTACTGCCGACTAGTAAATTCATAACTCCCTTCCATCCCATTGGTTCCATGACGTTGTTAACTATCTTCTGAATTGCTATTGATGTCAATGGTGTCTTAGAGGATGGTTTCCATACCATTGTATCCCCACAAACTGCTGCAATCATAGCATTCCAAGCCCATACTGCACCTGGAAAATTGAAAGCGGTGATTATTCCAACCACTCCAAGAGGATGCCATTGTTCATACATTCTATGGCCTGGACGTTCTGAATGCATGGTTTTTCCGTATAACTGCCTGCTCAAACCAACTGCAAAATCAGCAATATCTATCATTTCCTGGACCTCACCCTCACCTTCAGCCTGAATCTTGCCCATCTCCCAGGATATTAATTTGCCCAGAGGCACCTTGTATTTCCTGAATTCATTACCTAATTTTCTTATGACTTCCCCTCGCTTAGGTGCCGGTTCCATTCTCCATTTCTTGAAAGTCGAGGTAGCGTCCTGCATTATCTTCTCATAATCACCAGAATCGCATTGTTTTACAGTGGCTATTATGCTACCATCCGCAGGAGTTAGAGATTCCAAATCACTGCCGGAACCAAGCCACTCCGTCGAAAAACCTCCGGGGTTAATGTCTTTGATACCTAGCTCACTAATGAAATCAAGCTTTGCCATACGTGACCAAGACAATGGCAAGTTAAAGGGATTGGCGTGCGCATCCATTTTAATTGCCCGTTCCTCTCGTATTGTAATGACGGGGACTAAACCTGGGCTTCAGGGATACGACAAAGAGCAGGTTCAGATGATGGAAGAAAATTGTATAGTTGTCGATAAGGATGACAACATAATAGGCCCTGACACAAAGATAAACTGTCATTTTGGTGAAGGAAAACTGCATCGTGCCTTCAGCGTTCTGCTCTTCAACTCGTCAGGTGAATTATTGATACAGAAAAGAGCTGCTGACAAAATTACCTTTCCATCAATCTGGGCGAACAGCTGTTGTAGTCACCCTCTTCACATTGATAATGAGATTGAGGGGGTAGAAGGGGCAAAACTAGCAGCAAAAAGAAAAATGGAACAAGAATTAGGCATAGACCAAAACCTAATCGATTCAAATCAACTGTGCTTTATAACTAAAATGCACTACAGGGCCAGAGCTGACGAAAAGTGGGTTGAGCACGAGATTGATTACATCTTTGCCCTAAATTGTGACGTAGAAACTAAGTCAAATCCAAATGAAATTACAGAGTTGAAATATGTTACTAAGGACGAATTGCAGGAACTATTCGATCAGGGTGAAAAAATTGGGCCTTGGTTCAGACTCATAAAGGAAAACTTCTTGAATGACATCTGGAACACCCTTGATGACCTGAGTAAAGCCGCAGATGGTAAATTGCACAAAATGGACGAATGTCAATGAGTCTTAAGGAGAAAATAGCTGAGAAAGTCAAACCTGTAGAGATAGCCCTAGCAAAATATCTAAAGATAAGAGAACCACAGAAATTGTACAAGGCTACAGCCCACATCCCTATGGCTGGAGGTAAGAGGC
>CAUYZR010000067.1:0-5506 GCA_963577905.1 Candidatus Thalassarchaeaceae archaeon | reverse complement strand
GTATCCATATTCAAGGGTTCACCTGCATGTATAAATAATTTCACTACGACAATGCATTTATTATCTGCCGTAATTGGGTAGGTAGGGATATTCTATGCATGGACCAGTGGAAGGAAATAGTGAACATACAGATGAGGCGAACTCTGCCGTAAAGATAGTCGGCGGAAACGTTTTCGTTGAACTTGATCCCGACCATCCAGGATTCCAGGATGAGGGATATCGAGCCAGAAGGAACGAAATCGCCAAGATTGCCATGGAATGGAATGATATGTCCATGGAAGAGAGAAAGACCACAACGATTCCTCATGCCCCCTACTCTGAGGATGAAGACGCGGTGTGGGCTGCAATAATGGAGCGTATAAGTCCAGTCCATGAAAAACATGCGTGCCGCCAGTATCTGAACAACGCAAGAAAGCTAGGCCTTCCTAATGACAAGATACCTCAACTTCAGGAAGTAAGTGAGAAACTACAGGGAATGACTGGGTTCAGGCAAGAACCGGTCGGTGGACTGGTACATCCCAAAACCTTCCACTCGGCACTAGCCAACAAGGTCTTCCTTTCAACCCAGTACATCAGGCACTCGTCAAGACCATTCTATACTCCAGAACCTGATGTCGTACACGAATTGGTAGGTCATACTGCCATGCTAGGTGTACCTGAATGGGCTGAACTGAACATCCTCTTTGGAGAGGCTGACATGAGAACGGAAAGTGAGGAAGCCATCAAGAAGTTGGGTACCATCTACTGGTTTGTACTGGAATTTGGTGCATGTAGAGAAAATGGAGAAATCAAGGCTGTTGGCCCTGGTTTACTTTCTTCTTTCGGTGAAATGGAACATGCATGCACCGCCGGAACTGGGTGTGGTATGAATGAAGCCTGCGTCTGCGATCCCCAAATCGAATACCGTACGCCAGACTTCGAAGAAATGGAAACGCAGCCTTATGACGTTACCAAGTACCAACCAATACTCTATGTGTGGGACTCATTCGAAGAACTTTACGAAAAAACCAAAGAGTTTGCAATTCAATGGGGAACTGACGAAGACCCTCGAAAGGAACTGCACCGATAATCATTCTGGTTTGTAAGCGTATTTCTTCAGTGTTTTCAAATCAACCATATCAAGGGCTGACTCATGAGTCGATTCCAGTACCACCTGAGGTGCCATGTCAGAATCATGGGCTTCGACCCATCTTGAAAGACAAAGGCACCAGCGGTCCCCCTCCTTCAGACCGGAAAATCCAGGCATAGGAGTACTGAGATCGTTACCAGCACCTTTCGAAAATGCCAAAAAGACATCGGTCATGGCCACACAAACCACATGCCTCCCAAAATCACGATTGTCGGTATTACAACTGCCATCCCGGAGCCACCCCGTCATTGGATCTGTTGAGCACGGCTCAAGCTTACCACCTAAAACATTTATTGGTTCTTCCATGTCTATTTCTCGCGATCTTCGCGTAGATTCTCGATTATTGTGAAGGCTAGTGCAGCCCTCTCATTACGAGAGAAGTCAGATTTCAGTTTTTCGAGCTCAGACTGTATCTTCTCTGATGATTCGGGGTCCTCATTGGCGAGGCGCTTGGCGTCATTCATTTGGGCCTCATTGATACAATAGACCGAATCCCCACCTAGAATGGATATTGGAGTGATTGCCATGATTCAGACCGAGAAACTGGTCTCCACGTTCGGAGTGGAATCAGTACTGAAGCTAGAACCACACCCACAGGAACCTTTGGCATTGGCGTTGGTAAGCCTGAATCCTGGTTCTATCAGGTCATCTGAAAAATCAATGGTCAGGCCATCCAGATAAATCGAACTTACCTTGTCTGAAACAATACGAAGAGGTCCATCCTCATAATAAACATCATCAACTTCTTTCATAACGTCGTCCAGAACAGCATCATAGGCGTTTCCTGAGCATCCACCAGAAGTCACCCCTATACGGAGGAACACCTCATCTGAAACTCCCATACCGTGCAACCTTGATTTTGCCTTCTCAGTTACCTTGACATCCATGTTGGCCTAGAATCTCATGGAGTTTTAATAGTTACTGTCAGCTATAATCGTAAAAAGCCACCATATATGGATGTGACATGAGGATAGCAATTCTCCTGTCGATGATTCTTCTGTTCGTACCGGGCACGGTTGCAGATGCAAGCCCGATGGAGGATTCATATGAGGGAAATCCAATTATTGTCATCAATATCACCTACGACGGTGGTGTTGGCGGGGGAGGCGAATTCCAGGGCGAGATTGTACTGGAACTGTTCCTCAACTGGGCTCCGAACACCGTTACCAATTTCGTGGACTTGGTCAATCAGTCCTTTTATGATGGTATTTTCTTTCATCGGATTATCGATGATTTTGTTATTCAAAGCGGAGACCCCACCTGTAAAACGATTATTGAGTACCCTCTCACAAATCCGCTTTGTGGAGACGGAGGGTCAGAAGAGACCATACCATTCGAGGCAAACGGGAATCTGACTCACATCAATGGAGCTATCGGTATGGCCAGAGGAGCCGAACCGGATTCTGCAACCAGCCAATTTTACATCTGTGACGAACCTCAACACGGTCTGGATAACGGGAATCGGACTTTCGAAGGTGATCCCGGTTACGCCGTATTTGGGGTTGTCAGGGAAGGAATGGAACTGGTGCAAGCGGCAGCGGCTGTACCAACAACCAACAATCTTGATGGGGGTGACGAACTTGTACCACGTGTAGGCACTGGGCTCGGAGATCGCCCGATTTACGAAGTGCACATCAATTCAATCACCATAAGGGAATATGTATCTGCACCAATCGTGGAAAAGACTGATGAGAAAGGCCTTTCCGGCCTGTCGCTGAGCGTTGCGGCGCTATCAATAATACTTACCGCAATCGCCCTGAGCAGGAAGATAAATTCGTAACATGGAGTCAGTCATATTCCAAGCGAATGTTCTCGGAATGCTGGCCTATATTGTACCAGCAATGTTGCTGTTCTTCGAGATGATAAAAAATGTTGAGGACAAACTTGTGGAACGCAAATTGTACATTGCCTGCGGGGTCGGGGTCATCTTTGGGACAATTGCCGATATCATAATGATCCTGGGCGGGATAGACCTCCATTCGAATGATACGGGATATGCTGCGATGATCCTGGTCTCACCGTTCGTCATGTTGATCTTCATGTTCATTGGCGTCAACCTGAATACTTTCAAGTCCGAACCTGCTGCCCCATTCTATTCGGCCGGCTTCGGTCTGTTTTTCGGAGGTTCCATAGAGTTCTGGAAATTGTTGATGACCGAGGAGCGGTTTCCAGAACTCGGAGCTGGGGATCTCCTGTTGATCGCTAGTTTCGGTTTGGGTACCGTACTATTCTTCGGAGGGGCAGGGATGTGGATAGCCTATGGAATTGTGCACAGTAATGGGGCAAGAGTGGCTGGGCGTCTGGCCTTCCTCTATCTTTTCCTGGTATTCCTGAACGCCAGTGCTCTGGAGAACATACACTACGATGTTCATCGTTCGGTACTGGTCAGCATAGCTGCACTAGCCGGCTATTTTGCGATCGGGGTGGCCTTATTTCACCAAGCTTCATTGAAATTACCAAGCATATCGGAGATAACTAGAGATGATGGGAAAAGTAAAATATCATGAATAAATTATACGTGGCTGGAATAGCTTTTCTTTTATCTTTTACAGGATGTATTGAAGATGGAGAGGATACTGAGATTGAAGAGGTGCTAGAAGTTGAGGATACGGAGCCAGCTTCAGATAATAGCGAGGATATTGAAAAAGAACCAGAACCCGTAGTTCGTAATTGGTGGTGCAGTTCATCTGGTATGGGCGGCCATCACGTCGATCCGGCCTATGAAGCTATGGCCAAAGGCGAATTATCAGACGAGGATTGCCAATTGGTCAACGAACAGTTCGCAGCGGCAATTGCCTGGGCGATGCAATGGCCAACCCTCGGAAAGGCTGAAGATGATGACTTCCATATGGTAGTCGACTATGTCGAGGGAATGGGGACTCATCATACAAGGATTGGGAATTTCAGTATGGATGATGATTTCGACCCTCAGGACCCTGAATTCCCCGGGACCAGGATGGACGGAGTCTTTGAATATGATAAACCTGAATTCCTGATGTACTCGGGAACCGAATCAGACTCGACCCTTGTCGGTTTTGCATGGTATGTAAAAACTAATTCGACAACTCCCCCCGAAGGTTTTGCTGGAAATAATGATTGGTGGCATAGGCATGGTTCATTGTGTTTCAGGGATGCAACTTTCCAAGCATCAGGCGAGGATCTTAGTGATGAAGAGTGTGAATCCGGCCCTGCAACCAATGTTCACCTGCACGACTATTGGATGGTCCATGCCTGGATCATCGAACCCTGGCTTCAGCAGTATGACGTCTTTGCGAACTATCATCCTTGTCTTTCTCAGGAAGGACCTATCATGGATCCTGAGGACCATTGCTGGATGGAAGCGATGCATGGCGGCATGCACGAACATGAAGAAGAGTCTGTTAAAACCCAAGATTACAATATGACCGTGATCGAAATCTTGGACGGAGATACATTCGATCTTGGAAATGGAGAAAGAGTAAGAATAATCGGAATCAATACTCCTGAGAAGGGAAGGCCTTTCTCTGATGAAGCAACAGATGCCTTAAGTGAAATGATTATGGGAAGAGAAGTTACACTTGTCAATGATAGTAAGAATGATGATGTGGACTCAAGTGGACGATTGCTTAGGCACGTTTACGTTGATGAAACTTTGGTAAACTACGAAATGATTAGGATGGGGATGGCCTTCTGGTATCCTTATTCCTCCGGAACGGATATGGATGAGAGCTACCAAGAAGCACAAGAATCGGCTGCAAATGATCATGCTGGTTTGTGGACTAAATCTCAATACAATATTACTATTGATTATATCGAATATGATCCGGATGGAAATGAGGTTGATGGTGAATATCTAATTATTACAAATCATGATAATTATAATATCAACATGGAAGGATGGTACTTGCAGGATGAGGCTGCGCGTACTGCTTATAAATTCAATTATACTCTTGAAGTAAATACAAGTATCAAGATATACACTGGTTCCGGAGAAGATAACCAAACCACTCTTTTTTGGGGTTGGTATCAAGGAATTTGGAATAATGGCGGAGATATGGCCATACTACAAGACGAGAATGGATTAATGGTTGATTACTACCGTTATGGTTACGATTTGAACGAATAAAATTACGGTAACTCTATAACAAGGCCGTAAATAATCCCGTATGGAACGCCGTGTCTTTGCAGGAATCACAGCAGTAATCCTGCTTTTGTCATCGGTTTTATTGTATTTTAGCGAGGATGATGAAAAGGATATAGATGACATAATATCTGGGAACGGACTTGTTCCAGTTTGGGAAAGGGTCAATCAACCATTCAATACAACCGAATCTTACAGCTATACTCTGGAAAAAGGTGAATATGAGATAACAGGTCCAGAAAGTGTCTTTGTTAATG
>CAUYZR010000066.1:0-5538 GCA_963577905.1 Candidatus Thalassarchaeaceae archaeon | reverse complement strand
TCCTCGCCGAAGATTTAGATATTCCGAAGAGAATATTAGATAGAAAGCCTACAGCAGAGTTATGGGAAGGTCAAACAGATGAGGATGAATTAGGGATTGACTATGCCACTTTAGATCAAATATTATTGGGTCTGGAAAGGCAATTATCCTTTAAAAGGATATCCTCTAAAACTGGCATTGATACAGAGTCAGTAGAAAGGGTCGACAATTTGATCAAACTTTCGATTCATAAACGTGTCTTTCCCCCGGTGTGTAAAATCGGTCTCCGTACGGTTGGTTTGGATTGGCGGGAGACCATAGGCAGTCGATAAATCTAAAATCCAGTTATTACGTTAATTAGCGAATTAGTATATTATCTATTTTTATTGTTTAATGTAGTGGAACCAGCACCCCATTTTTGGAAGGTTCTACCCTTTTTTTAACTTTTTTAAGGTGGTACTAACTACAAAAATGAGGAATAGTATTTTTTTTTGATAGTATGCAACGCTTATTATGTAGTACCTCAATAGCGGTAAACCGTGAAATTAAATCATATATTTTTGACTTGTGACTCATTCTCGCCACCCTTGGGGGTGGCTTGATTGCCAGGCAAAGTAAATGGACTAAAAATAGACCGTAAATTTACAGATACAGGTAAGGATCCGTTCCAGAAGTTAAAATGGGGGAAGAGAGATGTTGAGATTCGGAACTTTGATGGTTCTGTAGCTTTCTCTATGAAAGATGTTAATCTGCCTGACAATTACAGTCAAGTTGCAGCCAATGTCCTTGCTCAGAAATACTTGCGTAAAGCAGGTGTACCTAAGAAATTGAAAAAAGTCAAGGAGGCTGATGTCCCCATCTGGCTCCAAAAGAGTGTTCCAGATTCCAAATCTGAGAATCTAGGCGAGGAAAGAGATGGAAAACAGATGTTCCGCCGTTTGGCAGGGACCTGGACTTACTGGGGATGGAAATATGGTTATTTTGCCAGTGAGAAGGACGCTCGTTCATACTATGATGAGATGTGTTACATGTTGGCTTTCCAAATGGTTTCTCCAAATTCTCCACAATGGTTCAACACCGGTTTGAATTGGGCCTATGGAATTGAAGGTCCGGCCCAAGGACATTATTTTATCAATCCTAAAACGGGGGAACTAGAAAAATCGGTCAATGCCTATGAGCACCCTCAACCTCATGCCTGTTTTATCCAATCCGTATCAGATGATCTGGTAAATCCGGGTGGTATAATGGACCTCTGGACACGTGAGGCCCGTCTTTTCAAATTTGGTTCCGGAACAGGCAGTAATTTTTCTAAGATTAGAGGTGAAGGAGAGCCACTTTCGGGAGGCGGAATGTCCTCAGGCCTGATGTCTTTCTTGAGAATTGGGGATCGCGCTGCCGGTGCAATAAAATCAGGTGGAACTACTCGTCGGGCGGCTAAGATGGTTTGTCTGGATATGGATCATCCAGATATTGAGAATTTTATTAATTGGAAGTTGACAGAGGAGGAGAAGGTTGCGGCTTTAGTAGCTGGTTCTCAGCATCTTCAAAATCACGGTAATGAGATACTGGCGGCAATTCAGGCCCACCCTGATGATGGGTCACGGTTTGATCAGTCAGTAAACAAATCACTGGCTAAATCGATTAATTCAGCTTTGAAGGCCTATGTTCCTGATAATTTGATTGCCCGTGTTATGGAATTAGGAGAACAGGGCTATACCCATATCGAGATTGATACTTACAATACTTCATGGGAAGGGGATGCATACGCTACAGTCTCTGGTCAGAATAGTAACAATTCGGTAAGGGTCAGTAATGACTTCATGCAAGCAGTCATAGGTGAAAGTGACTGGAATTTGTATTGGAGGACCGAACTCGAGGATGCAGAGAATGAAGGCCGTGACCCGAAACCATCTAAAACACTTCCAGCAAACAAACTTTGGGATAGTATAGCCCGAGCGGCCTGGTCTTGTGCAGATCCAGGGCTTCAATACGACACGACTATCAATGAGTGGCACACTTGTTTACAAGATGGAAAGATAAATGGCAGTAATCCTTGCTCAGAGTACATGTTCTTGGATGATACAGCTTGCAATCTGGCTAGTTTGAATCTTGTTAAATTCTATGATGATGAATCAACCCAATTTAAGACTGAAGAATACAGTCATGCCATTCGTCTCTGGACAGTTGCTCTTGAGATATCAGTTCTTATGGCCCAATTTCCTTCGAAAGAGATTGCACAGCGTAGTTATGATTATAGAACATTGGGATTGGGCTATGCTAACATTGGTTCTCTTCTGATGCGAATGGGGATACCATATGATGATAATCGGGCATCAGCCATTTGTGGTGCACTTACGTCAGTGTTAGGTGGAATCTCCTATTCAACTAGTGCCGAGATGGCTTCTATCAAAGGCCCTTTCCCGAGATACGAGCATAACAAGAAAAATATGCAACGTGTTATCCGAAATCATAGAAGAGCAGCTTACATAACACCAGATGAGGATTACGAGGGACTCACTGTAAAGCCAAAGGGAATTGACCCCAATTACTGCCCAGAGTATTTGCTCAGTGCTGCAAGGCATTCTTGGGATCTGGCTGTTGATTTAGGAGAAAAAAACGGTTTCCGGAATGCTCAGTCTACGGTCATTGCGCCTACCGGGACTATCGGTATTGTGATGGATTGTGACACTACAGGGATTGAACCCGATTTTGCTCTTGTTAAATTCAAGACCCTAGCAGGAGGAGGAATGTTACGGATAATCAATCGGTCGGTACCATTAGCCCTGAATCGCCTTGGTTATGATGTCCCTCAATCCAAGGAAATTGTTGCCTACGTCATAGGTTCTGGAACATTTGAAGGTTCGCCAGAGATAAATCAGGAATCATTGATGAGAAAGGGCCTTACTCCAGAGGTTATTGATTCAATAGAATCACAAATAGATCATTTTACATCACTCAGTTTACTAATTACTCCTACATCGGTTGGGCATGACTTTTGCAAACAGAAACTACGTGTCGAAGATTCTCATCTTGAGGAATTGGATTTTAGTTTGCTTTCTCATCTGGGCTTTACAAAAGAGCAGATATCAGCAGCTAATGACTATGTATTTGGTAGACTAACAATAGAAGGCGCCCCTCACATCAAGGAAAAAGACTTGCCTGTCTTTGATTGTGCAAACAAATGTGGACAGTATGGTAAGCGTTTCATTTCTTGGAATGCTCACATCAATATGATGGCTGCGGCCCAGCCATTTATTTCCGGAGCTATCTCCAAGACAATCAATATGCCTCATGAGTCCACGATTGAAGATATCAAACAAGCTTATATGGATTCTTGGAGATCCATGATAAAGGCCAATGCCTTGTATAGAGATGGCTCAAAATTAAGCCAACCGTTGATGTCCGGTACGGTTCTAAAAGTTGATATTCAGGAAGATGAACTGATGGCAGATGGCTTGATGAGCACTGAACAGGCAGTTGAAGTAATGGCTGAAGCCTTGCCAATTCCAGACGCCAAACCACTGGCCCACAAAGTTATCACCCGATATATTGCCCAAAGAAGACGTTTACCCAACAGACGTGGTGGCTATATTCAGAAAGCAAAGATTGGAGGTCACAATGTTTACCTTCATACTGGAGAATACGTTGATGGAACTCTGGGAGAGATATTCATTGATATGCATAAAGAGGGAGCAGCATTCAAGGCTTTGACGAACGCATTTGCGATTGCAGTTAGCCTAGGTCTACAACATGGAGTTCCATTAACTGAGTTTGTGGATGCATTTATCTTCAACCGATTTGAGCCTAATGGCCCAGTTATTGGAAATGATAGAATTAAAATGTCAACCAGTATTATTGACTATATTTTCCGTGACCTTGCTGTTAGTTATCTGAATCGTGAAGATTTGGCACACGTAAAACCGGAAGACTTGCAGCCAGATATAGTCAGGAGTGATGGTGAAGCCGAGACAGAGAAGAATCTAAATTCTGGTCTCAGCCCAGCTGGAAATGCAACTGATGGGCATGAGATACAGCTGACATTAGATGATATGGATTCCGCTATGGCAGACACGTCGATTTTCCAGACCAACATACCAGGGCTAGCTACATCACCTACTATTTCTGGTGAGGATTCAACTGTTAAGGAGGCTGAAAAGTTTGGTTTTGAAGGAGATCCTTGCCCCGAATGTGGTCAGTTCACTCTTGTTTCAAATGGTAGTTGTCTGAAATGTGTAAGCTGTGGAGCAACGACCGGTTGTTCATAGAAAGATAACTAAAAACTAAATAAGCCCAACTTAAATGAGCCAACGATGGCTCGTGAACAGAATGCTGCATCTATAACTGGCAAAATGTCGGATGGACTGTCCAGATTTGAAAGTTACAATAACAAGGAGATATATCGATTTGACCAGTTTGGTTTTACCATAACTGGCCGTCTAATCTCTGGTCTATCTGGTTTTCTGGTCATTGTTGTTATGCTAATGTTTACGTTTTCTTCAGCTGCTAATTCAATAACGGTTGCTGAATTAGGCGGTATCAAGTCATTCACGGCTGACATAGTCATTACGGAAAATTCAGGTCCCTCTTTTTCAGGTACATTAGAAGATCAAGGCGACTACGTTGATTTTGGATATATTGTTGAGGAAGCCGATTGGGACTATATTTCGAATATGCATATTTCCCATTTTGACGTGGGAGTGAGTTGGGATGCAGACGGGGGAGGTGGAGGTGGTCGCCAAGTGACTTTTGAGGTATCTTCACAGAGTAATACAGCAGGTGATAGCCAAAATAATCAAGGTGGTGGAGGGACAGTAACAATAGTCTGGCCTGTTAATCCATTGCCTGAAACTGTTTCAGATACTGCAGATAGTCCTGATGCTTTTGTTTCTTCTTTTGAAAAAAGTGGTGAATGGATGGGTGGAACATTTACGTATACATCAGAGAGTGCACTTGCAGACACTACCCCGTTTACGAGTGAAAGCATAAGTTATACGATTACATTAACCTACTACACATGGGAATTGGAAAATGTCAGGGAACTCGCTGAAATATGATGGAATCTAATAATACTGAAGAAGGAAATCTTCTTTTCACGGATGAATACAAAAAAGCTCTTGAGAATGCCTCCTATGAGATAGTTGGCAATCATTCAGCTGTCGAAATATGTGGTTGGACTAAGAAAGGTTTGAATGAAGAGAGTAGTGGTTGTTATAAACAGAAATTTTATGGAATTCGTTCTCATCAATGTACGCAGATGACTCCTGCAGCAGTAGCTTGTGACCAGAAATGTGTTTATTGTTGGAGAGCAAATGAGATGTTTTCAGGTAAACAGGATTTAATGGAATATGCTAAGGATGATCCCGTAGATATAGTTCAAGGATCGATTGAGGGTCATTTGAGGAAATTATCAGGATTTGGCGGTAATCCAAAAGTAGATAAGCAGAAGTTTACAGAATCTAAAACAGTTAGACATTTTGCAATTTCTTTAACTGGTGAACCTACTTTGTACCAGAGGCTTCCAGGTCTGCTTAGAGAACTCAGATCCCGTAAGATTTCTTC
>CAUYZR010000065.1:0-6032 GCA_963577905.1 Candidatus Thalassarchaeaceae archaeon | reverse complement strand
ATTGCGACAATGGACATGGGTGGCATTGTCCTTTCGTTGGCAGGTCTGGGTTTCCTTGGCTTTGGAGGTGGTCCGGACTTGGCTGAATGGGGGAAATTAGTGGCATATGGTCAAGAACATTTACTTGCTGGTGAGACTTGGGCATTCTTCTATCCTGGACTTTTCATTGCGCTATGGGCGCTTGGATTCTACCTACTGGGTGACGGCTTACGAGATATCCTCGATCCGAGGCAGAGGGACTGATGTTGGAGATCAAGAATCTCAAAACCCGTTTCAATACCTATGATGGTGTTGTAAAAGCTCTTGAAGGCGTCAATTTAGAGGTGAAAAAAGGTGAAGTCTTTGGTATTGTAGGAGAGACTGGATGTGGTAAGTCAGTTACCAGTTATTCGCTAATGCAACTTCTTCCCAGAACTGCTGAAGTTGTTGCTGGAGAAATCACTCTTGATGGTGAGGAAATTACAGGAGCTAGTGATAGCCGTATGCGCCAGATAAGGGGTGGTGAGATAGGAATGATATTTCAGGATCCGCTTTCGGCTCTCAATCCAGTTATGA
The DNA here is from genome assembly GCA_963577905.1 of Candidatus Thalassarchaeaceae archaeon. GTDB lineage: Archaea > Thermoplasmatota > Poseidoniia > MGIII > CG-Epi1 > CG-Epi1. Next base: position 5,477 of record CAUYZR010000065.1, on the reverse strand, counting down.
AAATCAAGGATCAAATATCGGAAGTCATCTGCCTACACCAGAGACAAGAACTTGAGGATAGAACAGCAGAGGTTGGTTCAGGCAATGAAAGGAATCCCTACATCGTATGGTCTTTGATTATTATATCCTTAGTATCATTATTTTATCTCTTGAAATTAGAGGATTCCTTCACAGATACACTTGCCAAGCTACTCTTCTGGAGTTCATTTATTGGCTATATCTTCCTGCCTGAAATGAAGTCCGAATCGTATAGTGCACGGACTGCGGTTGCAGAGATGGACATGGTAGTTGAGTCCCTAAGACAGGTTAGACTCCCCAATCCTTCACAGGTGGCCAATTCCTATCCACATGAACTCAGTGGAGGTATGCAACAGAGAGTCATGATTGCCATGGCTCTTGCTGGTCGCCCCCGCTTGCTTATTGCAGATGAACCGACCACAGCACTGGATGTCACGATCCAGAGCCAGATTCTGGATCTCCTCAAAAAATTGCAGAAGGAGACTGGTATGACCATAGTGATGATTACTCATGATCTTGGAGTTGTGGCCGAGATGTGTGACCGCGTAGCAGTTATGTATGCTGGAACTGTAGTCGAGACAGGCAATGCATCTGAGATATTCTCTAATCCTAAACATCCTTACACACAGGGCCTGCTATCATCATTGCCTGGAGAAAGTAAGGAATTATCATCAATAGGTGGAAGTGTTCCGGATCTTCTTGATCCTCCCAGTGGTTGCAGATTCAACCCTAGATGTCCTATTGCAAAGGCACATTGTTCTGTGGATGTACCCTTATTGAAAGGAAAGGATTACAAGATTGCCTGTCATGAGGTGAAATTGTGAGCTTTATGGTCAAGACCAAGTCACTTGCTACACATTTTCCTATTCAAGATTTCTTCGGTAGAGAACTTGGTTTGGTGAAGGCGGTTGATGGTGTTAATATCACTATAACAAAAGGCAGTACCTTTGGAATTGTTGGTGAGAGTGGCTGTGGAAAGACAACTCTGGCCAGGACCATTCTGGGTCTTGAGAAAAGCACATCTGGAAGTACAATTCTTGGTTCTGAAATGTGTGGAGATACAGAGAAGAATAATATTGAGGAACTAGATAGGGCTGGATTGAGGGAATTGCGCCGCAAGATAGGGGTAGTCTTCCAAGATCCGATGGGTGCGCTGAATCCCCGTATGCTGGTCAGAGACCTGATTTGTGAGCCTATGATTATTCATAATCAGAAAGAAGGCATGCGTGAAAGAGCAAAGGAATTGTTGGAAATGGTGGGACTTAATCCCGATCATCTTTACAGGTATTCTCATCAATTTTCGGGTGGCCAGAGGCAGCGTATAGTCATAGCACGTGCTCTTGCACTACAACCAAAGATGCTAATTCTGGACGAACCGACCTCGGCTTTGGATGTTTCGGTACAATCCCAGATTCTCAATCTTCTGAAAGATCTACAAGAGAAGATGGGATTGACCTATGTCTTCATCTCTCATGACCTTTCAGTTATACGCCATATGTGTGATCGTGTAGCAGTCATGTATCTGGGCAAGATAGTTGAGGAGGCTACGGCGGATCAACTTTTCACCAACCCACTTCATCCTTACACTCAGGCTTTGGTATCGGCTATACCCTCCTTGGATCCGAAAACAAGACGGGAGAGGATTGTTCTAGAGGGAGATGTTCCATCTCCAGCTGATCCACCAAATGGTTGTCACTTTCATCCTCGCTGTCCAATTGCTGAGGCCAATTGTTCCCAAGTCTATCCTGACCTTCGTGAAATAAAGGAAGGATGTCATACAGCCTGTCATTTAGTAAAATAGGGGGAATTGTGGATAAAGAGGCGAAGTTTTTTGGAGATAATCGGAAGTCTTGGAATCACTCTTAAGGCAATTAGGGTTGAATAAACAAATGATAAAACTGGGCTTCTCAGTGTCCGGGAAAGGAGATTAAAAGTGGAACAAGCACCCATTTCAAGATTGATTTCTCACATGAAGGCCCATCGTTCCACCATGTGGTTGGCAACATTATTCTCAATTCTGAATAAAATATTTGATTTGGCACCTCCTTTACTGATTGGAGCTGCAGTTGATGTTGTTGTTATGCAGGAAAAATCGGTGTTGTCCACTTATGGGTATACAAATCCTAAGGAGCAACTCATAATTCTATCAATATTAACGGTAATAATCTGGGTTTTAGAATCACTCTTTGAGTATTTTTACGGTGTTTTATGGAGAAATCTAGCACAATCGGTCCAGCACGACTTCAGACTGGATGCCTATTCTCATATCCAGGAGTTGGAAATGGCATGGTTCAGTGACCAGTCCAAGGGCGAATTGATGTCAATACTGAACGATGATATCAACCAACTGGAACGTTTTCTCGACAAAGGTGCCAATGAATTATTGCAAGTGGGAACCACAGTTATAGCAATCAGTGCTATTTTCTTTTACATTTCACCCACTATCGCGATCTATTCTATTATTCCAATCCCGGTTATTATTTGGGGTTCGTTCAGGTTTCAATCACGAATAGGTCCCCGTTATGCTGAAGTCAGAAAGGAAGTGGGACTTCTGAATTCTCTTCTTTCCAATAATCTGAGTGGTATAAGCACAATCAAAAGTTTTACTAGTGAAGAACTCGAAATTGAGCGTGTCAGAGCTGCCTCTCAGGCATATCGCGAGGCTAATCGCAGTGCTATCAGACTGAGTGCAGCCTTTGTACCATTGATTAGGATGGCAATTCTGGTTGGTTTCACAGCAACCTTGCTACACGGTGGTTTTGTAACTCTTAATGGAGAAATGTCAGTTGCATCATACAGTGTTATGATTTTTATGATGCAGAGATTACTCTGGCCCCTAACAAGACTAGGTGAGACCTTCGATCTCTATCAAAGAGCGATGGTATCCACTATTAGGGTCCTTAATCTTCTTGAGACTGAGATAAAGATTGTTGAAGGTGAGAAGGAACTTGACGTAAACAAAGTAAAGGGTAGAATCAACTTTCAGAATGTTGATTTTGCCTATCCTGAACGCGAACAGGTGATCTCTGGTTTTGATTTGAACATCAAACCAGGTACTACGCAGGCGATTGTTGGACCTACTGGGAGTGGTAAAACAACGGTCATTCGATTGTTACTGAGATTTTATGATACTTCATCAGGTCAAATTTCACTTGATGGAGATGATATCAAGGATTTGAGGGTCAAGAGCCTTCGTTCTGCGATTTCTCTGGTCACCCAGACGATAACCCTGTTCCCGGGGTCAGTCATGCAGAACATAGCTTATGGGAAGGAAGGTGCTACTGATGAGGAGATCATAGAGGCATCCAAGGTTGCCGAGGCCCACGATTTCGTTATGGGCCTGCCAGCCGGTTATGATACTCAAATTGGGGAAGGTGGACACAAATTGTCCGGTGGCCAGCGGCAGCGGCTATCTATTGCCCGGGCGGTCTTGAAGAATGCGCCGATTTTGGTGCTGGATGAGGCCACTTCTTCGGTTGACAATGAGACTGAGGAGGCATTACAAAAATCTCTGGCAGTTATATCCAAGGGTCGGACAACGATCATAATTGCACACCGTTTGTCAACGATAAGGCACAGCGATTCGATAATGGTTCTGGATGAAGGAAAGGTCGTTGAATCGGGAAGTCATGATGAATTATTGGAGAACAATTCGCAGTACGCTCGCCTCTGGAATGTTCAGACTGGAAAACGATAGGCTTCACCACTAACATTTTAACACATTATTCACTACAGGGGATTATGAGGAATGTCAAGTTTGTTTTTCCGCTTAGATTCCTCATTTTATTATCCATTATTATTTTGCTTTCAGGGAACTCCGAAGCCAAGGAGGCTGAATGGAGCTATTCATTGGGCAGTTATACTTACAAAGCCGAATTGTCAGCCGATGGAAGGTATATTGCAGTAGGCACAAACGATGGTGTTGTGCGTCTTCTGGACACACATAATCAGACAGAGCTCTGGAGTTACGATACTGGTTCGATAAGCATCAGGAACGTTGATATATCTGCAGACGGTTCCTATATTGTAGCTGGTGAACATAGCAATTCCTCATCGGCCAAGATATATCTTTTTGACAAAAGCCTTACTGATGATGAACCACTTTGGGAGTATTCGACCTCAGCCTCTGATATTCATCGATTAGAGATCTCAGCAGATGGTTCCACGATAGCGACTCAGATATTTTCCTCCTCAGAGCAGATAATTGTGTTCGACGTAAGTTCAGACACTCCTTTATGGATGAAAAACGTGAACCAGTACAATACTGGTCTTGATATATCAGCCGATGGAAAATATATCTATTACACGGATCGGCGCGACACAGAACACGATGCCCTTCGTGTTCATACAAGGACATCCTCCACACCACTCTGGATGGTCAATTTAGGAAGCAGTATCTGTTGTTATGAGCAGTCTAGCCTTAGGTCCTTGGTATCAGTGTCTGCCGATGGTCAGAGCATTGCAGTAGCCAGGGATGATTCAATTTTTCTTTTTGATATAGATAATGAGATTCCGGTGTGGACCTATAATTATTGTAATCCAGGATGTTCAGGAATGTTCAGATCGGTGACAATATCGGAGGATGGTTCCAAGATCGCGGCCGGGCATGACACCGGTAAGACCTTCTTGTTCAATTCATCGAGTTCAACCCCTTTCTGGATCTCCAATAAGGGTGGTTTTGCGGTCGAATTATCAGGTAATGGGCAGTATCTGGTCGCAAATAAATACGAATGCTGTGATGCCTATTTATGGAACACAAGCAGTTCGACGCCTGTAGAGACCTTGGGGAGTGTTAGTCAATATGGGGTCGATATGTCGATTGATGGTTATTATTACATAACCGTCCATAGCTCGAATGTTTATTTGTTTAACAATACACTTTCGCCCGGTCTATATGTTCTTCCATATAGTCCTCCAAACGGAAGCAGTGCGGCCAATCCAGCAGATTTGAAATGGTTCTCATCCTATAATGGTAGCACCAGTCTGAAATTCGATGTATATCTGGATACCAATTCTAGTCCCACGACCCGTGTTGCTTCCAATCTGACAGTCTCTAACTATACCACGTCATTGCTCAATCAGTCATTGACCTATTACTGGAAGATTGTCGCCAAAGGTGAGAATCTGACTATGAGTTCAGAGGTTTTCAAACTTGTACCCAACTCTCCTCCCGAGGTAGCCCTCGTATCGCCCAAGAATTCCCGGAGATGGTATTCAACCTCATCAGTCACTGTAGAATGGAGTGGCAGTGACCCGGATGGTGACGAAGTGACCTATCAGGTCTATCTCGAGACTTGTAGTACCGACTGTGATGATTTTGTTCCGACGACGTTAGTGACTACAACAACGTCAACAACATACACCAAATCAGGTGGACTCTCAAACAATTCTCGTTATTACTGGATGGTAAAGGCAAGCGACAATATCAACACGACGACCACATCGGTTTGGCAGTTCTC
>CAUYZR010000064.1:0-6163 GCA_963577905.1 Candidatus Thalassarchaeaceae archaeon | reverse complement strand
GTCTGTCTGAAGACTAGACCCTCCATTATTCTCACTGTCGTCATCATCAACGAACAGGATTGGTGGGTAATTGACATCAATGTCTTTTTCTTCTTCGTTATTATCCTCGTCAGATTCCTCGATCGCGTTCTCTTCATCAACAATTACTTTTATGGTATGAGTACCACCGACAGCCTCCCAGTCCATCTCTGCATCAGCAGTACTGTCTCCAGGGATCGTAATCATGTCGGTCCCAATGTAGTTGTTGTCCCAATAGAAGGTCACATTAGTCGTCACGGCTTGTATTCCACTGTCCCCTCCGTCATTGGCAACCTCGGCTGTTATCGTTACAGTATCGCCGCCCGTTGGGGAATTATCACTGAAACTGATCTCATTGATCCAAAGGTCTGGTTCCCCCACAGCCACTACGTTCATGGCGGAAAAAGGCAACATCAATATGGCTAGCAGGAGAGCAGTTAGTTTGCGCGACATGGGAGCACCGGAGTGTAATGGCCAGTCTATTGCGATATAAAGGTCTGTTTACACCCTGCGGGTGTAAGTCTGGTGCTTCAGATTTCCGTCCGTTTCCAATTCTTCCACCGGCCCGGCATCCCATTCATCCCCTATCCTGGGGAATTCAACACAACCTTCTCCTGAGATGTTATCAGGCACTAGCGTCATATCAATTATATCTGCTTTGACTTTAGGATTTGTACTCTCTAATGCTTCTTTGTAAATCCCAGCACCGCCTATGTACCAGATATCGCCTTTACATGTCTCCACAGCTTTTTCAATACTATTGAAACATTCAACATCTTTCACATTAGTTCTAGTAATCACGATATTTCTTCTGTCAGGTAGAGGCCTTTGTTTTTCAGGTATAGATTCCCAAGTATTACGTCCCATTATGACGGTCTTTCCTAAAGTTAATTTTTTGAAGCGTTTAAGATCTTCTGGATAATGCCAAGGTATTGAATTATCTTTTCCGATAATGCCTTCAGGAGAGACTGCGACCAGAATCCCTTTCATACGGCGACCTTGAATGGGATGAATGGTTCAGGCCTGTAATCTTCCAATTTGAATTTGGAGAGGATAGTATTAGTGTCCGCATCGAGCAGAACCATAACATCATCTAAGGTCTTGATGCTTGAATCTATTACCAAACTCGGTAATTTCTTTACGTTTCGATTGAGTTGTTCCTTCAGTCCAGGGATGTGGTCGTATTCCTCCATAGAGCCATCGGCCTTCTTGGTATAGATATGAGCATCGACCAGAGAGTGTCCGAAGATTCCCGGTTTCATTCCGGTAAGATGAGAAAACAGATGAAGTAGAAATGAATACCCGGCAATATTGTATGGAACACCAAGAGCCACGTCACAGCTACGCTGTGTCAAATGGACGCACAATCGTGGTTCACCCTTATCATCGTACTGGACATTGAATATGAATAATAGGTGACAAGGAGGCAGTCCACTGGCCTGTGCATTTCCGGGAGCCCAGGCTGAGATTACCATCCTCCGGCTATTTGGATTCTTCTTGATAGTGTCCAGAACATACCTCACCTGATCGTTGTACCCCGGTTCTCCGTGCACCGGAAATTTCCTCCAAAAATTGCCATAGGCACTTGGCACAAATCCCTCATCATCAGCCCAGTGATCCCAAAATTTACAACCGTGTTTTTTTAATAGGCCTATGTGCAGGTCTCCGGACAAAAACCACAAATTTTCTACAACTATATTCTTCCATGAGATTTCCTTGGTGGTCAGCAGCGGAAAACCATCTCTCATATCTATAGAGTAATTGATGTTAAATGCTGAAATTGTATCGACACCAGTGCGGTTTTCCTTCCTAGTTCCTCGCTCTAGAACCTCTTTCACCAAATCCAAATATTGCTTCACAGATACCTATTGGAAAGGTAGCATAAAGCGTTGCTCCAAATTCGATAATTATAAATAAATTAGTGCACTGTGTAGTGAATGCCTTTTCGTATTATAGACCATGAGACTGATGAAATTTTACTCGATTCACCTCACGTCTCGGATTTGATAGAATATATTGATAAGACATCTGAAGAATACATAGTCAAGGAACTGACTATAACTTAGACACTTTCAGGTATTTACCAGGATCTCTAAACTCTCTACAAGAGCAATATCTTTCTCGGTTATTCCGCCCAGGTCATGCGTGGTTGAAGTTATCCTGACCCCCCCTCCGTTGTGAATCAGAATATCAGGATGATGCCCCATTTCACTGGCTATGCTGGCAACGTGCTGTACAAAAGTTACGGCCGATTCAAAACTATTGAAATTGAATTCCTTATGGAGACGTTTGTAGACATCATCATGACTCCATCCATCGAGCCCCTTCAATGATTTTTCGACATCAATATCACTCATCAGCTCGGCCATGCATTGTTATTCTAAGATACTATATAGGAGTTTGTCACCTTAGCAACTTATAAAGTATTTTCAAATGGACAATCGTGTCCCCTTTAGAATCGTCATTTAAAACAAGGTTGGGTTTTAAGCCAGATTTCCCGATTGAGCGACTGTCAGGTTTTATTCTTTCAATAGGATTGATTATATTTCTGCGTCCCTACATCGCGGATTTTGTCCCTAGCCCTTACTATTCGATTACGGTAGATGGTGTGGACTTCATCATATTCACAGAACTATCAATATGGACGCTGATATTGATGGCATTCGTTACTTTCCTGACCATTTTTTTCATTATCCCTCTGGCACTCTATTTTCGGGGTCTGAGCGAATGGGAATGGGACCCTACGGTCGTTGTCTTCTGGTTGATTATGACCAGAGGGTTTTCACTGTTCTTCAGCGAAATCGCAGATACTAACGCAAATCTCGAGGCTTATACTATCATATTGATTGACATCGTTGATTCCATATTCATACTATTCATGACGGTATTCCTTCTGAGAGCCTATTCGAATTATTTTGTCCCGGTCATTTCCGATTGGTTGACCGTTGGAAAAACAGATACACAATATGGACCCTTGCTCGAGATAATAGGGTCACTCCTGATCATTGTCTTCGGTATCACGAATTTCCTCTCCACCTACCATGTCGACTTTGGCGTCCTTCTTGCTGGAGTGGGCGTTGTGGGACTGGTTATTGCCCTGGCCGCCCAGGATACCCTCAGTAACTTCTTTTCGGGAATCCTGCTCCTGCTGGATCAGGGTTTCAAGACAGGAGATATGATCTATTTCAATGAAACTTATTGTTTAATCAGGGATATTGGTCTTCGTTCAACCAAGATCTACGATATAGTGAATCATGTCATGATCATTACACCCAACAATTCATTGGCAAACCAGAATATCCTGAATCTCACCAGACCGGATCGCTACTACCGTATCCGAATCAAGGTTGGGGTTTCCTATGACTCAGATCCAGACCAGATCGAGAAGCTACTTCTGAAAGTCGCCGAACAAAATTCAGACATCGAACAGGATGATCCGACTCGCATGCCTCTGGTTCGTTTCCAGGACTTTGGTGATTCAGCATTGACTTTCGTTCTGGTCGCCTGGATCAATAATGTTATCAAGATAAGGCAGATCAATTCGGACCTTCACCATCAGGTATTTGACAAACTAAAAGATGCAGGTGTGACGATTGCCTTCCCACAGAGGGATGTCCACATTCATGGGGTTCCCGAACCGGCCATCACAAAGAGTCACAGACCAGCTTCTACAAAGAGCCCCAAACCAGCTACCGCGAAGAGCCCCAAGCGAGCAGCCAAGAAGAAGAAATAATCTTAATCTTCAGTGTACCAGATAGGCGGTGTAAACGAATCTTCAGGCCCTCTTTCAATAATTGGAAGAGTTAAAACACTATTTTGGTTAGTTCCAATCGTAACATATCCACTACTTACCAGCGAAGGAACATAGTCATCATCTGTTTGTCTCACTACTAGTTGCAGTGTACTTCCAGCAGGTACGACCACATCCATAGCAAACATTTGCATTTTGGCATTCACTGTCCCTGTTACTGCACAAGGCTGGCCGCATTCTCTTCCTCCTTCGTGATACCTAAGATCCATAACTCCATGTCCTAGATGTATTCCACCAGCAATAGACAGTTCAATGTACAGATGTCCTGAGGTTTGTGTAGGTGGAATTGTTACATCTACATGGAAAATAGGCATTCCAGAAATACGAGTTTCATTCTCAAAGACTCCAGTTTCTAGAGTCAATGTATTTGTTGGTCCGACCAAACCACTACCAGATACAACACTAAGTCCTTCACCTATTGGTAACTGCAAGAATTCGCGGTCATTTGCAGGCCATGTTTCCTCGACCCTCCATCCTCCTAGGTTATCTTGCATTTCAACATGAAGAGAAGGTTTGAGATTTCCTTCATACAAATAGTAATTGAACCATTCCAGTAGATCTTGTGCCCAGTCATATCTTACAGAATAGGGATATGCCTCAGCACCTCTACCTGAAGACATTCCATCTTGGTCGCTAGGCCGGTCAGGATAGTGATGCCCCCACTGTCCGAACAATCCCTTAATTTCGAATCCAGCACTCTGTAACTGCTTGTATACCGGGAATGCCATATGTGGGTCTACATTCCAGTCCTGCATCCCATGAATTAAATAGACCGAACCATTGTAATTCTGCATTGCTCTTTCCAGGAAATGTCTATCCGTCCAGTAAGTATTACCAGCATAGTTCACTTCATCTCCCGCTAGGTAAGCTGCAGGACCATTTGCATATCCTTCTGCGTATCCTTTGCACACAGTTTGCCAATCCTCACTATCCCCATCCCATCCGAAGGATCCATACACTCCGTTGTGCATTGCTATTCCTCTGGCCTCCATGGATCCATTACGCCACATTAAGTCATGAACTCCAATTAATCCAGAAATAGGAATAATAGTTTTCAAGTGTGGATTGCCAAACATGGCAGCTTGCCAGGGTGTTGTTCCATCGTATGATTTTCCAATAATCCCAACATTTCCGTTACTCCACTCTTGAGTACCTAACCAGGTTACAGCCGCGTCTATCCCCATCTGTTCACTCAGCCCCATAAAGTCCATACAGTGGTTCGACATTCCAGTTCCGAATACAGAAACTTGAGCAATAGCATAACCATGTGGAACCATATTCTCTATCAAGAATTTACCTAGGCGATTTGCGGGCGTTAACGCATCCACATCACCATCATCATAGTATGGACCAACATCAGCGATAACTGGTATTTTGGTACCATTGGGAACGTCAGGCATCCATAATCCAAGATGCACTTGACAATTATCAGTGATAGTACATCCTAATTCACTTGAGGGTAGATCAACATTAACAAAGACACTTTCTGGACCTGTTATCTCATATTCACCTTTTTCCAGAGTATAGCTGTAAGATTCGGTTGTATTGAATGGTTGATTGACCCTTTCCCAAACTGGAACAAGTCCGTTCCCAGCTATTATGTCATCTATATCCTTTTCATCATCCTCGCTAAAATACAATAAAACCGATGACAAAAGCAGGATTACTGCTGTGATTCCTGCAAAGACACGGTGTTCAGCAACGTATAATTTCTTCATGACACTTTACTTTCTCCGTCATCTCTAGTTATCTCAGATATACTTGGCAATTTCAACGAAGCTTGGTGAAACAAGGTCGTCCCAATCGCAAAATATCCAGCCAGTGCAGCTACACTGACCAGTACTGAATCATGAACATCGTAGTGTATGTTCTCCAGGGCACTGGCGTTCAGGAATACCAGGAAAAGATAGAGGAAGGCCAGACGTCCAGCAACTCTTACCCCATTACCATGCACAATTCCATAGGCTATCCACATCCCTGCTCCTCCAAAGAATAGGACGGTACCCAAGCCGAAACCAGCGATCAACAGGAGATCTCCGGTTGCGAGATTTGGGAATCGCTCCTCGGTCATCAACAATTTCCAGAACTCTACGGAACCTCCAAAAAACAGACCGAAACCGGCAGAATAGAATGGAGCGGCAGGTTCGGACTTGAAGGTATTCAGGTTGACGCCAATGAACATGAAGATCAACATGATGAATGGTGTGACCAGCATCATCGCAGCATATCCCGTGTCTTCTGAATGGAGGTCTATCCCCCCCAGAATCATTATGATGTCCGCAATTGTCCCAAAGACAACTCCGACCCCGCAGGCAATGTACAATTTGCGTTCCA
>CAUYZR010000063.1:0-6232 GCA_963577905.1 Candidatus Thalassarchaeaceae archaeon | reverse complement strand
GGTGGTCCCCAAAGAAATCCCGGCCTTCACCTGCCATTGTTCAAGCAATGTCGAGGAACCGAGGCTCTGTGCTCTGTAGGGGAGGTTTGAGGTATCAAAAATTCCTTTTTTTTCCTCCTTGGGAGAATCGCCTTCCTTCCATTTCCTGTATTCTTCGGCTTTTTTCGCTTCAGTCTTCTCGGGGCGGCTTTGTGCCATTCCATCATAGCGAGGTTCTGCTTGTCCGGGTGACATCTCTAATCTACTGAAGAATGGGGTGCAAATATCACTTTACACTTTAATTATCTGGAATAACGACGTTCTTTCAGGTCGTTATGGTAATGGCGACCGATCTCATTGCCTTTTTCAGCAACCCACTCGCTGAATTTGATGGTGCCCAGCGGTTCCTCCTTTGAGGCCACAAGTCCACGCATCAGGCCACGGATCTCGGCACGAGTAATCACCGTATCTTTCAGAAACTTGCCCATTGTCCAACCGGCCAGCCACCCCATAAGTGGAGGGATGGGCACAATCAATCTGCGTACTCCCATACTACGTGCAATCAGTGTGACAAAGTCCTTGTAACGGAACGTTTCGGGGCCGGTCGCGTCTCTCGTAATATTTTCATGGCTGGCGCCTAATTCAATAGAAATCCGGGCAACGTCTCTGACGTGAACGGGTTGAATAGGATAATTCCCCCATCCAAAAACACCGAACACCGGCGTGTATCGTAACATCCATGCGATATTGTTGACCAAGATGTTGCGTCCACCACCATACAGGACGGTGGGTCGAATGATGGCATAAGAGATTCCACATTCTCTCAGGCTCTTCTCACTCTCAACCTTGCCCCGGAAGTAGGACCACCCTGGTGCTTGATCGGGGTGAGCCACGCTGAAATGAACTACTCGACGTACCTTGGCCTCAATGGCTGCTTCAAACATGATTTTGCAATTCTTAGTGGCGATAGCATGGTCGAAGTTCTTGCTGTGATGGTTGTAACGTACCCAGTATGTATTGTACAGTACATCTGCGCCTCGTAATGATTCTACCAATGCGGCCTTATCCTCAAAATCCAGTGGATGAACCTCAACCTCTCCATCAAAAGGATCATCTCGACCAATTGCGTTGGTCAAGGTACGCACTTTCTCTCCCTTTTCTAGGAGTTGATGGGCAATCCAACGTCCTGTGTAACCGAACGCCCCAGTTACGACGTGTAAACCTTGTTCTGTGCCCATTTTAGTAAATGAATTCGGGTCTTAATAACTTGGATGGCGAAATTACCCAAACAGGATCCTGGTGACTAGAAGGTAAAAAGCAAAAGGTGGCCACAGACCTATGAAGAGTGCTAACATTTTTGCGATAATGCCTGTCTCTTTATCTACAAAAAGGTTGTAAATTCCTCCATAAACCATGTAAAGCAGGAATAGCCCTACCGCATAAAATGGGACCATAAATATCTGGATGAAAAAAAACGGGGGGCCACCTTCACCTCCTATTACGTTAAACACTATCAGAAAACTACACCAGGCCGTTGCAAAAAACGACATGAAGGCTAGAGGAAGCGCAGTATCTAGTCCGGCAGTCGAATGTGGGCCTTTTCCAAGATATTCTGATTGAGGAGTGTCTGTACCTCCTTTCCACCTGCGGTAAGCTTCACTATCGTGCGATATGTCGTCGTCTTCTATCGGTTCCGGGGAGTTCATGTGCCCTATACAGGCATACTGTGGCGCGTTTTAAGTCTGTTTATTTTCTGAATCTGCGCCCAGCTATCATTAATGAACCGATAGCAGCCATTACGCCAAAGCCAGGTAATGCTGAGGCTTCATCCTCTATTTCTTCTGCATCAAATTCTATCAATGTTGTCTTTTGAGGATTGTCGGTATCTGCGTTTGCATCCACTTGCGCTTCGGCTACAGATGAGTCGATTGGCATCATCTCCATAACATAACCATCTTCTCCTAGATTGGGCATGTCCATGTTGATGTAAGCAGGATGTCCTGTCTCTGCATCGTGGAACCAGATGATTTCTGAATCACAGAACGGATCGCCTTCACAGTCGTCTTCGCGGTCTTCGTCATGGTCTGAGCGACTGCCTCCTGGAATGATGTCGTCGGGGTCGTCTTCTTCATCATCACCTTCATCGTCGTCTTCTCTATCACAGTCATCGTCATCTCTGTCTTGATTCTTTTCAGAACATTGGTCTGTTGGGAATACTTGATAGCCTTCATATTCTGTGCCATCTGAAGCTGTTGCTGTTTCTTTTTCACCAGTTTCAAATGCATAAGGTATAGGACTAAAGTCTTCAATCTCATGAACTGTATAAGGACCAAATGCGAATCTGCTATTTTCTATTCTTAAATTCAACCTTTCGAATTCTTCTTCAGCTGTTTCATCACACTCTTCGCCTTCTTGAGCGGATTCGTCGTCTTCACATGATATTTCTTCTAAAATCTCTTGGAAAATTTGATCCATCCATGTCTCAGGTATATATATTGGAAAAATATCATTCCATCCAGTAATTACATCAGGAACACCGTCATTATTTCTGTCAACCGTTATACTGAACGTTTCATTATCATGAAGTTCTTGAATTGCTTCGGTTAAGCCAGAATAAAGTTCCTCCATTTCTGGTAATTGATCACAGTCTGAATCGGGACATATTGATAATTCTGGTTTCTTGACATCTACCTTTCCACCTACGTCTCCACTAATTGTTAAACGAGACATGTCGCCGTCCCAATATTTGTTTTCGTCTAAAGGAAGGTCCAATACATTCATTGGGTCATCTCCAAAATCAAAAACTAAGTGGATGCTTGATTCGGTGCTCATTGCAAAAACAGCTGTTTCTAATTTTATATCTATTGTTCCGTAACAAACTCCAGATTTTCCATCCTCACTTTCCTCACAATCACTGAAAGGCCCTTCATCACCGCCGTAGCCTTCGTCCTCACCATCAGGACAGTCCTCGTAACCATCATTAACTTGGTCTACCCAGACCTCGCTACCATCATGGCAGTCGAACCAATTAATCTTGTTTCCATCGGAATCATATTGTTGCTCGTCAGAACCGTCTGAGCAGTTCTCATAACCATCATTAACCCAATCGAAAGGAACCTCCTCACCGTCACCACAGACGAAGGAAGGACCTTCACCCTCACCTATATCTAGAATTGAAGCGCCATCAAGGGTAAGGTTGGGGACGTTTTTAATTGTGATTCCGCCTGCTGCGCCAACCGCAACAGTGACTTCTGTTTTTGCCAATTCGTGTGTGTCTTGGGTCCACCAAGTGTCTTGTATAACCTTAGCAACATAGTGCATACTTCCTCCAATTTCGGTGGTTAATTCTTCAAGATCCAGCTGTTCTCCCGTTGTATTGTCGAGTAGCTTACAATCTGGAATTTCTTCCTCTTCGGCTTCCTCTTCTTCACTTTCTGTGCACTCTAATCTTAATTCATGTGTGCCTTCTGTAGGAAACATGCTTGTAAACTTAGTACCCAATACGGTATGAGAATAGAGTGATTGTTCTGTCTGCATATGAATCATTTGATCGAAATCGTCAACCACCTCTCCTGTGTAATAGAAACCTACAATTGCCTCATTACCTAATTCAAATGATGTCAATTCGAGTCCTGATGCATTTTTGACCAGTTCAGCCTCTTCGCTAGACATCAATTCAGTGATGTTGCCTTCTAATTCAGATATTGCTGAACTTGCTTCTTCCATTAGGTCTATTTCTTTACCAAAAGCCCACTTATCTCCAACAGCGAAATTGGATTCTTCTACTGCAGATGTTGCTTGCGATCCAAGCAAAAAAACGGCTACTAGTAATGCAAACAATGTGTTCTTGTACATACTTATTCCAGTGCTAGGCACTTTCGTCGATGTTTTGTAGGCTTATTTAAAGGCTTTTTAAAAAGAAATTTTGAGAATTTTGGCTTTATTCCTTCAATTCTGGAAAGGGAGGTGTCATTCCATATTTCTCATAGAATTTCCTGTCAAAATTGAAGTATACTCGCTCTCCTTTGAATCTCTGGGCCTCAGAATCCCAAGGGAAAAAAATGGCCGTTTCAAATTCAATTTCCTTACCTGATGCGGGAAGAACCAGCCAATCTTTCTCGTGCGTGGCTTTTACTCTTGCTTCCTCGACAACGCCCTGGGGACCAATGTAAATCTGGATTAATCTGAAATCAATATCTGGGAATGCTCCCAAAAGATCGTTATAGAATTGCGTGGCCCCTTTTTTATCATAGTAGGTCTTTCCAATCTGTGGAATCTCGTATCGGCAGTCTTCCGTCAGGGTTGCCATAAGGCCCTCAATGTCGCGATTGTCCTCTGCTATTGAATGCACCTTCCACAAGGACTTAATTTGTTCGTATTCAACCGGATCGAGTTTTCGGTTCAACATCTCTTTGGCAGCCCCGTGCCTTTCATCAAAACTGGGTTTCGAGGAATCAACGAAATCAAGTTCCCTACCTATCCTCACATAATTCTCTTTGGCTTCTTCAGCTGGCATCCCAGTTAATGTAGACCAGCCATCGAATTTTGCGCGGCCCATGAAATCCGTCATTCCTGGCCTTTCTCCTATCACATCACCTTCCGTTGCCTGCTTATAATATGAATATAATTTGAGAAGGGTGCTCTGATTAATCTTTAGGGTGTTTTCCTTAACATATTCACTGGTTTTCTGAAAAAAGTCGTCCAGAGACACATGCTGTCAAAGACGTTGGATAAAAGAAGGTTGTCAGACACCTTCACTTCCACTGGAGAAAGACTATTCACAGAAAAGAAAAAAAACGAAATCAGAATAAGCCGCCGTACATCTAAAAAGTTCCACTGGAAACAAAGGTGTCTGTCTCTTATAGTACTGTACCTAGGTAGCAATCTAGATAGAATGGTTCATCTTTCCCAATTAATTTTAGGAGATACGGGCTGTATTTCTTACATTGTTTTATGCAGGGAAAAAAAGGTTGCAGCAATAGTCGATCCATTCCTAGATTTCGAGAATCGGGTTGAAGAAGAGCTCAATACTTTAGGCAATCCTCATGTGAAATATGTGATGGATACACATACTCACGCAGACCGGCGCTCTTCGTCCACTTTCTTTGTTGATAAATATAACACAGGCGGCATCGTGAAGAGTGAAAAATCAAAATACGCGGGTGAAAAAAGAGAGACCCAAGACAACGATATTCTGGTAGTAGGCGATGCAAAAATCAAAGTAATTTTTACACCAGGCCACACTTATGACCATAACTGCTATCTAATCAATGAGGATTATCTTTTGGTGGGGGATTGTTTATTCATCGGAGATGTAGGAAGAATAGATCTGGGGGGTAATCATAGAGAAAAGTCAGATTTGCTGTTTGATAGTTTAAGGAAATTGGAAAAAATGCCCCTCGACCTCAAAGTATGTCCAAATCATGTTGGTGCAGCTCACGCAATATCATCGGAAGAAACCTTTTCTTCGATTGGTAAGGAGATTAAGACAAATGAAGCCATCCAAATTAAAAACAAAGACGAATTCTTTACTTACATGACCGAAGGCTGGCCACCAAAACCTGATGATTGGAAACAAATAATACAAGATAATTTGAATGGCTAAAGAAAAAACAGATTCGCCCAAAGCGGCGATTGCCTGGATGCTACTTGCGAGCGCAGCTTTTGGTTCCGGGAGCGCACTAGTCAAGACAACTGCAGGAGACGTTGGGGTGTGGACAGTAGTTTTCGGGCGCAGCTTGGTAATAATGGTGATATTATTGACCTGGTCTCAATTCTATGGGGCCTCCCTCCATATCGGAGATCGCCGCCTTATGTTGTGGAGATCCGCGATTGGCCTATCGGCAATGTTCTGCTATTTTTATTCAGTTCAAAAGATCCCTCTTTCCAATGCTGTTACACTCCAATATACTTCCCCTCTGTTCGTTGCTCTTTTTTCCGGGGCTATCTTGCGGGAGAGGGTCCCACCTTTGATTTATGGCTGTATTCTAGTTTCCTTTATCGGGACAATCTTGATTGTTTCACCATCGTTGCAATACATAGACATTGATGCTACAATCGCATTGATTTCAGGTGTGTTCTCAGCATTTGCATATCTTGCGGTGCGAGGTCTGCGCACTAGTTCCTCTCCAGACGGCATCGTTTTCTGGTTTGCAGCTTTTTGCACTCTGGTCAGTCTGCCATTTGCAGTAAGCGAATTACCCACCTTGGAATTGTATGACGGGCTGGCCGTGATTGGCGTGGGAATTTGTGC
>CAUYZR010000062.1:0-6282 GCA_963577905.1 Candidatus Thalassarchaeaceae archaeon | reverse complement strand
TTCTGATTTAACAAGTCAGTTGCCTTTTTCATAGTCTCTCTGGACGGTGAATTTGAAGGTAGTTTGCATTCATAGACTTCGATTCTGACCTTTCCTGAATGCTTATTCCGATAATCACTTATTTTTATCATATTGTTACTGATATTACTTAAATACTCATCGTCAGAATTTCCCTCACTGCCCAGAACAGCCAGTTTGAGGGGCCCAATTTCATCAAAAAGAGGCACGAATCGGTCTAATTCGTTCAGTTTAGTGATAGGTATAATGAATCTTCCCAGCATCCAGGAATTCTCGCCCTTGAGGTGTACGATGTAATCATCAATAGCCTCATCCAGCGGTAATTTTGCTGGAGGGAATAGGCCAGCATAGTCAATCAAGCCATTCATGAAAGTGCGGAGACTTTCTTTCATCAAATTTATTCGCCTAGAGCTTCTCTGTATCCTTCGCCGTCCAACCAGGATTTGCCATAATCATGATCCTCGACTCCCAAAGCAGTCTTGGCGACCTTGAGTGGATAATGAGTATCTACCATAACAGCCAGCTCATCAGTCCGTTTCATTCCAATTGAGCCTTCATATTTTCCGGGATGGGGTCCGTGCGTCAGTCCATCAGGGTGATGTGTCATTGAACCAAATTCAACCCCTTTACGTGACATGAATTCCTTTGAATCGTAATAGATGACCTCATCTGACATCACATTTGAATGGTTGTAAGGTGCAGGAATAGCATTCTTATCGAAGTCAAATGGTCTCGGGCAGAAGGAGCAAAGCACGAATTTATCTCCAGCAAACGTCTGGTGTACCGGAGGGGGTTCGTGAATTCGGCCAACGATTGGCTCGAAATCATGAATACTGAATGCATATGGATAATAGAACCCATCCCAGCCAACAACATCACAAGGATGATGTCCCAGTGTGACCTCAGTGAATCGGTTTCTCTGTTTCACAACGATCTTGAACTTTCCTTTCTTGTCATGAGTCACTAACTTATCAGGTCCCCTGAAATCCCTCTCAGAGTATGGACTTCTTTCGATTATCTGGCCATATTCGTTCCGATATCTTTTAGGAGTTCGGACTTCGCTTGGTGATTCGACAATCAGGAATGTGTGAGCCTCATCATTCATCACATAGCGGTGTAATATTCCTCTTGGAATCACAAGGTAATCTCCTTGAGAATATTTCATATTTCCAAAGGCAGTTTCCAGGATTCCACTTCCCTGGCTAACGTAGATAATCTCATCACCCTGAGCATTTCGGTAGTGGTAATCATCATTCTTGTCAGGATAACACATCATCATAATCACGTCGTTATTGAATAGAAAAGGAATTCTGTCCATGATGGCACTTCCACCTTTTTTCTCTCGATTGGTGTGAAAGTGTCTCATACGGAGTGTCTTGTCATCGTCTTCTTCAATCTCAAAGGCACCCCTATCCTTTGTAGAAACAACTTCAGTAGGTGGATGGACATGGTACAGAAGTGAAGAAGGCCCCACGAACCCCTTGTTTCCTTTCAATTCTTCATGATAGATGTTTCCATCCTTGTCCCTGAATACGGTATGTCTTTTCTTGGCTACCTTTCCTAGTTTGTGGTATCGGTGCATTACAAATTTCCCCTTTCGTCTTGATGCTTTTCAATAGCTTGGAATAATGCTTTGAAATTTCCAATTCCAAATCCTCTTGAACCTTTTCTTTGAATAACTTCATAGAATACCGTAGGTCTATCTTCAACCGGCTTTGTAAATAATTGTAAAAGATATCCTTCATCATCACGATCAATAAGAATTTTAAGTTTCTTTAATACTTTCATATCTTCATCTATATCTCCAATTCTTTCACTTAAATCTTCGTAGTAAGTATCAGGTACCTCTAAGAATTCAACTCCATTTTCCTTAAGTTTGGTTATGGCTGTTATGATATCATCAGTCAATAAGGCAATGTGTTGTACACCCGGTCCTTGGTAAAAGTCTAGATATTCATCAATTTGTGATTTCTTTTTACCTTCAGCAGGCTCATTAATGGGGAATTTAATTCTCCCATTATCACTTTCCATAACTTTGGACATTAATGCTGAATATTCTGTAGAAATATCCTCATCACTGAAAGCTTGTAGTTGAGTGAAACCCATTATATCTGCATAGAAATTTACCCAATAATCCATTTTTCCTAATTCAACATTACCTACAATATGGTCTAGAAATCTCAATCCTACGGTATTTCCCTCTATTTTTTTCTCTTGAAATTCTGGAAGGAATGGCCCATCATAGTCGTTATATGAAATGAATGAATGTATAGTTTCTCCGTAGGTGTAGATTGCAGCTTGAGTTACACTTCCGTTATCATCACTAATTACTTCAGGTTCTTTTGCACTTTTAGCTCCCCGAGCAATACAAGCTTCATAGCATGCCTTGGCATCATCTACATGAAAGGCAATATCTTTTACACCATCTCCATGTAATTTAATGTGCTCAGAGATTCTATTATTACTGTTTAATGGTGTCGAAAACATCAATCTTATCTTACCTTGTTCTAAAACATAGCTAGCTCTCTCCCGATTACCAGTTTCCAGACCAGAATATGCTATCTGATTGAAACCGAAGGCAGTTCGGTAGAAGTAGGCGGCCTGCTTCGCATTACCCACCCAGAATTCCAGGTGGTGTACGGCTTTTAGGGGCACTGGGTCTTTTGTCATTGATTTTAGGCTCCAACATCGGGCAGGGATTAGTTTCCCTATATGTCCGACGGGTTAAAGATGTTCAGTATTATTAAAGTCTCGTTTCAACTACTGGACAGGTAGTAATTGTACCAATCATAGTTATAAGTGAAATCAGATACCTGATCATCGGCTTCCAATAATAATTCCCATTCACCCACAAGCTCTCCCTCATTAGTGCTGAATTGAATCGATTGAGTCTGACCATTGTTCAAGGAATAACTCTCAGAGAATTCAGTTCCCGAAGGTCCGTTTATGGTGATGGTAACGTCAGAAGTCACAAATGGGAATCCATTGTCACCAGTGATATTGAGGTATATGTTCACATTCTTAACATAAGGATTGATAGTAACGCCAATGGAATCATCTGATCCGCCAGCAACACTCCCATCCCCTGATTGGTTATGATTAATACTGACTTGTTCGAACTCCACACTTTGCCGATCTTCACTATCCATAGCAGTCAGGACCACGAAGTACAATCCACCTTCGGACCATACATGTGACACACTTTCACCTGTTGCGGTATTCCCATCACCAAAATCCCATTCGTAGGTCACGAATGCACCTTCAGACAGCAAGGCATCAAATTCGAAAACGTCCCCGGTCCATCCTTCTGTATCAGTGGCATTTAGGTTAGCGTCCAGTATCACAGGATCGATACCAACTAGTCTCGGTCCAATTAGTTGCCAGACCACCAAGAAAATAACAGTAAAAGCCAGAATCCCTACCAGATTGTCAACTATTCCCTCCTTCCGTTCCTCGGTCAACCCCCCTTTGAACTGGTCCAGTATTCCAGTAACACCATCAGCGAAGATGAATCCTCCATCCAGAGGGACAGCCGGTAGTGCGTTAGTCAATCCGACCATCAGATTGAGCCAGAAGATCCAATAGAATGAATTTGCTAATACCCAGAAAAGACCATCTGGCAATATCCCAGGAATCCCCTTCGGTTCGAAAAGAGCCGTGAAATGTTCAGGGAATGGTTGCAGCTCCTGAAAAGGAAGGGTGATGTATTGTAACATTGCACCTCCACTGCTGCCAGGATGTGACAGACTGTCAGTCACCACATCGGGATCGACTACCGCGATTCCCATGAAGCCTTTACCAGACATCCACGATTCGTAATAATCCGGATAATATTTCAGGTAGTAACTCCCTTTATCTGAAAGAACTGCCTGATAGGTCTCGGGTTGACCTTTATTCAACACCGAAACGTTAACCGTCTGTCCAGCATAAGTATCATTCATTAGGTCAGAGAAATCCTGGGCATCGTTTACCTCTTGGTCATTGACTGCCGTTATCAGCATCCAGGGTTCAAGCCCAGCCTCTTCACCTCCATAATCAACGATCACACTGGCCGATAGGGCCCCGTCATTCGACGGCTCCAGAGAAGCCACCATCCCCCACGAAAAAAGTAGAGAGAAGACTATGGCAACGACCATATTGCTGCCAGGGCCGGCAGAGTACAGCCTCATCCGTTCCCATCTTGCCATGGTCTTCATTTCCTCTTCATCAGGTTCTACAAAGGCCCCTATCGGGAAGATAAACAGTAACAGTCCCAGAGCTTTAATCTTGACATTAGCTACACGACTCAGTATCCCGTGACTGAATTCGTGAACTACCATCGCAACAACCAGTGCCAGAATACCATACCATAGTGGAATGATGGGATTAAGTCCGGGCAATCCGATCATCATCTTGGGTGAAACTGCAGAGGTCTTGGGAATCTGCCAGGCCAAAGTCGCTTGCCAAGCCAGTAGCAAGAACATCATAATCATGATGAAGAAAACGGTGACGACCCAAACATCACCCACTCTTCTCCAGAATAGGTTATACTGTGCGAGCCATTCTATGAAGTCCTTTCCTGCGTTTGTTCTCCACATGATGAAAGAACGCCCCCA
Organism: Candidatus Thalassarchaeaceae archaeon; assembly: GCA_963577905.1. GTDB lineage: Archaea > Thermoplasmatota > Poseidoniia > MGIII > CG-Epi1 > CG-Epi1. The sequence goes on along the minus strand of CAUYZR010000062.1, from coordinate 1,669 downwards.
TACGAGATCAAGATTGTATTTTTTCAAATGACCTTCATTCTCAGCCCATCTTACGCCAGGGACCCAGATGAGCAATGTTATTGCGAATTGTGTGTATCCTGAAAACAACCAAAGTTCACCCTCTGGACTGGTAGTGATAGCAAGATACAGAATGAACAGAAGTACTAGTATGAATTGAGCATGTCTACGAATATGGACCTCGATAGGCATCCCAGTCCAAGCAGGCTCTATTTTTTCTTCCTCTTCGGCCACTGTATTGGAGTCCACACGGGGCTTTATTTAACCTCCATTGATAGCGCCCAATGGCCAAGAAAAAGGGTAAACGTGAGGAGGCATTCACGTTTCCTGAATTCAACCGCGGAGAATACAGGACAAAAGAAATCAGGGATTCCAAAGTTGCCATGTTTGCCGTCTTTTACGCGATTGTCGTGGCAGTGATATGTCACTATATTGTAAGAATGACCGATGTGGGAGGCATGGTAGTGTTTCTGGGGTTGGCAGCACCTTTTGGTCTGATACTTATCCTTCCTTACGTTACGGACACCAGTGAATTCGAAAGGAAGAACTGGTTTGGTCCAATATTCATGTCATTCCTGGCCTGGCTGGGCTTGTTCATCCTGCTTTCCAATCCGCCCTTCAATGATATTGCCAAACCCAAGTTTCAGCAGATGGAGATTTACACTGAATCAGATGGACAATGGAATATAACAACGGAAGAACTGAGAGAGGATACACCGTTCGTATTATTGATCAGTGTCAAAGATAATTGGGAAATCGACAATGTTCAGATATCAGGCAGCAAGAGTGGTAGTGGTTTCATGACCTATGTAATGATGAGCAAACTGGAGGCAGGAAATCAGTTTGGCATATCTGCCGATAATATGTACTATTATTATTTTGATGATACCTGCTCAGTATGTGATGAGAAGGGTGGATTGAGCATGAACGTATACACATTCACTTTCAAAGCCGTTGATGAAGAAGACAATTCCAATACAAAACGCTATACATTCACAATTTTCCCCAAAGAGGAATAGTATAGGTTAGAGCAGTCTCTGCTGGACATCGTGTAATTTTTCGAGAGCCTGTAAAGGCGTAAGATTCATCAGGTCCATCTTGCGAATTTCATCCAGGATCGGGTTTTCCTTGGCTTCCGAGCGGGCACCTAATTCAGTACTGAAAATAGATTGAACCGGTCCAACCTTGGAGACCTCGATGGTCGTTCCATCTTCCAGTTTTTTCAGAACTTTTCTTGCCCTCACCAACACTTCTTCAGGGACTCCAGCCATTTTCGCGACGTGAATACCGAATGAGGCGTCAGTTGGCCCTTCAGCTACACGGTGCAACAATGTCAATTCATGTCCATCTTCCTTGGCCTGCATGTGGCAGTTGATTGACCGGTCCAGAATACTTGAGACATCTGTGAGTTGATGATAGTGAGTGGCGAACATGGTCTTGACACCTTTACCAGCGTGTAATTCCTCTGAGACTGCCCAAGCCAGTGCTAATCCATCAAATGTGGAAGTTCCCCTTCCGATTTCATCTAGTAGTACAAGGCTGTTTGGCGTTGCGTTTCTCAAAATGTTTGCTAACTCTAGCATTTCAACCATGAAAGTGGAATGTCCATGTACGAGGTCATCATGTGCACCAACTCGAGTGAACACGCGAT
>CAUYZR010000061.1:0-6395 GCA_963577905.1 Candidatus Thalassarchaeaceae archaeon | reverse complement strand
CCGCACTGGAAGAGATGCTTGTGATTAAGCGTGGTCAAAGATTATCAGTACAACCTGTTGCAAAGAGACATTTTGATGAAGTCTGTCGAATGGCAAACATTCACTTATAGTACAACCTAAATGCAATCACATGCCTAAGGTAAGGTTTGAGATATACAGTACGAAAAGAGGAAAGAAACTCATTGACTTAGGTGAGTTATTGGTAGAGTCGGGCTATCTCCGGTCCTTTGATTTGGATGAAGAAGAAACCTCGGTAGTTTTCAACTTTGAAGTTAATGCCGGTTTCGATGTTGAGAAGGGTGAGATTGATATGGAAGAACTGCGCTCTTACTTTGACGCCGCCGATGATATTGGCAAGAAGTTTACAGATGAATTGCTGAGGTCCGTTTTCGATCTGGACGACACCGGTCACATTTGGAAAAGTTAGGTACAAACACTGCAGAAAATGGCGTAAAAATCATTCCGCGCATTCATCATATTTAAGTATACCCGAAAGGTTCTATATACTCCCCCTGTCTATCATAAGTTCCGCACTCTGGGAAACTAAACCTTAGGGAATAGGGACCAACACAGAGGGGTGTGGAAAGTAGCAAAGGAAACAACTTGGAAGGCCAAGGGGAAACGATCCTGAAACGCAAAAAAGGAAAAAGAACCGGGACACCGGGGAAACAATTGGAGCGGGAAAGGAGGGAAACAACTTGGAGTAACGGGGGGAAACAATTGTTGCCGCTCGCCGGGAAACGATCAGGATGCTGAGGGAAACAGGGTGAACGAAGCCGGAAAAGGAACCTGACTCTAGGGTCAGGAACCAATTCCACCCCGGGTACAGGGAAGTCAGCCAACGCAAGAAGGTAGACAGAACTGTGCCCAACTTTATTTTGGACAGTACCAAGTTTGGTACACTCTATTTATATCGAACGGAGGCGTTGTTTGATGGGCCGTGTAAAGCAATAAACCCCCTCCTAAATGGTTTGCAAGAGGTGAAATGTTAACTTGAGTATTGCCAAGAACTTCATGACCACTTACCAGAAGGTGGTGACCCACGATGGTGAGGATGAACCCATCCAGATCTGGGCCAAGGATTCAGATTCCTATGGAGGGGTCGGGACCGATAAACTCGGGATCTGGGGCAGCGTTGTTGCCGTTGATTTCGATATCTGTGTGGCCGATGGAGCTTGTATCGATGCCTGCCCGGTCGATGTTTTCGAATGGATAGACACACCCAAACACCCCGCCTCCGACAAGAAGGCGATAATGATCCGGGAACCGGATTGCATAGTCTGCAAAGCCTGCGAGGAAGTATGCCCCGTAGATGCGGTCCTGATAACTGATCCTGGGGACATTGATTCAGGAGCATCTAGTGAACCCGCTGTAGCGGAAGATGTTGTAGAGGCTACCAAACAACCTGCAGCCCCAACCATCGCTGCATCTGGACCTCAGATGCCACTTACACCAGTGATGCAACCCAAACCCCATTCCTATGATGGCTACAAGCAGAATTCATATTGCATCAAGTGCGGCAAGTATACTTTCCATTGGCACGGGGCCTCACCCAATAATCCAGATCTATATCCCGATTATGAATGCAAGGATTGTGGGCATGTCAGGAAGATGAAGATAGCTTGATAGACAACGAATATATTAAAGAAAGAAAGGAATTCTTTGCCGTTTTAACTGGTATAGTATTCATATTCCTGGCATACATTTTGATTTATGCCCTGAATGATTGGAGTTGGACCAATACAAGTGCATCAGGTTTTTGTGAAAAAGTTCAAGACGGCTGGATTCGTGAACCGGCAAACACAATCTCTAATCTGGCTTTTATCTTTGTAGGACTTTACATTCTCTGGTTAGCTCAGTATGACTCTATTGAAGGAGATCCTTCTCTTTCTAACAGAAGTTGGTTCTTAATTATGTATGCAATTTCTTGCACGGCCGTAGGCGTTGGAAGTTTTGCGATGCACGGTTTCAACACAGATTGGGGTGGATGGCTTGATTTGACTGGCATGATGATGTATATTACAATTCCAGTTTTCTATAACTTTTCTCGATTTTTGAAATGGACTGAAAAAGAATTTTGCATGTATTACTTGGGAACGAATGTTATTCTAAGTATCCTTGACTGGCAATTCAATGTTGGTATTTTTGTTTGGGGATTCTCAATAGGTATTTGGTTAGCTCAAGAAACTGCTATCAAATATCAAAAGCAGCCAATAATCATATTCTTGGTTCCAACAGTTATTGTTCTGGCCTTGTTCCTTAGTTCAAATCCCGGCAATACGCCAATCGATTTTGTTAAGAAAGAATATGAAGCCATAATTCTCTGGGCTCTCTTAGCCTTATTTTTACACAAAATGGATGAAATTAAGTTTGAAAGAACTCACAGCCCATATTTCTGGGGTGGTTTTGGAGCGTATTTGTTAGCCACTCTTATTTGGGAACCAAGTAGCACTGGAGGGCCATTATGCGATCCAGATACTCTATTCCAAGGCCATGCTCTTTGGCATATCTTAGGTGCTGTTGCAATGTGGTGTTTCTACAAATATTTCAGGACTGAAGTCGACCGTGCTTGATTTTCAAGAATATGGGATCGGAATGCCACTTGACCGGATAGTCCTGTCCAGACATAATCCAGACTGGGAAGCTTGCTATCAGACTGCCGCAAAGGAGCTTCAAGGAAAAATATCAGGCTTGGAGACATGCCATATTGGTAGTACCTCAATAAAGAACATAATGGCTAAACCGATCATAGATATTCTGGGTTCGGTCGATGTTCTTCAATACATAGATCAAAATATTCCAAAATTCGAAGAGTTAGGTTATGAATTCAAAGGTGAATTCGGAATACCTGGAAGACGATTTTTCATATTAGCAGATGATAAAACAACATTTGTCCATGTTCATATATTTCAGAAAGACGACGATCAGGTAGGAAGGCACAAATTTTTCAGAGATTACATTGGAACGAATGTGGAATCAGCTGAGGCCTACGTCGATCTGAAGTTAGACCTCCAGAAGAAATACGAGTTTGATAAAGACAATTATGTTGAGGGTAAAGATTTTTTCATAAAATCAATACTGGACTTAAGAACAGACGTTGATTAAACGCCTATCAAATCACATATTTAGTGGCTCTTACCTTGGTAACGGATGTCAATTCAGACAGCTCGAAAAGTGGCTCTTGCGTACTGGGGTTTTTCCAAGAAGGCAACTGCCCGGGCAAAGTCAGGCGTGGATGTTGACATCGCCAAAGGAAATGGTGGTTCGGGGCTGGAATCCGCTACAGCTCCCCAACAGCGATTTGCGTCCTTGGTGGAGAAATTATGGGAGGACTACATAGGACAAGTGGGAGGCTATGGCCGCATTCCTTTCGAAGTATTACTCGATACTGCTGAGAAAGCTAAGAGCCGTGACGATATTGTTGTCAAATCAGATATGGAGGAGGTGCAGAAATGGACCAAGATGCTGGTCAATGAGAATTCCAACTATTTCATAGCCCGTGCTGAGAACAAGAAAGAGATTATGGAGCTCCTGATCAACACCAAACGCTGATTACAAACTTTATTAATTCTCGGTCTAGTCACATAATAATGAAAATCTACACCAGGAAGGGAGATAAGGGCAAAACGGGACTACTTTATGGTGGTAAAGTTTCCAAGGATTCTCCGCTTCCAGAGGCCTATGGAACGGTGGATGAAGCCCAGGCAGTATTGGGTCTGGCCCGGACCGAATGTGAAAAAGGCAGCGATCTGGAAAACAAGATTATCCATATTGAAAGGGATCTTTACGTACTAATGGCTGAGCTGGCCACCGACCCTGAAAAACAGGATAAACTGGAATCTGGCAAGAATAAGGTGAACAAGGAGATGATATCCTTCATTGAGAGTTTTATAGATGAGATAACAGCCAATTTCGAATTGCCTAAGGAATTCGTCCTGCCTGGACAGAACCGGATCTCGGCCTTGTTGGATGTGGCCCGCACCGTGGTGCGGAGGGCCGAACGCCGTACGATATCATGTAATCTTACAGATTCATTGTCCGTTGCTTATCTTAATCGACTTTCGGATCTATTGTGGGCCATGGCCCGTTGGCAGGAAGGGGAATCCATTACTTCACGTTCAGTAAAATGAAAATTCCCGAGCATCTCAGGAAGCCTCTTCTTGAGCAATTAAGTGATCAGGCCGATTCGGATGATTATCAGGTCATGCGTGGTTCAGCCTTGGGGCACGGTCTTCTGGGTGATGATTCTAAACGTGATGAATTTATTGAGAGATCCTTGGAAGCTCCTGAACCAGATCTGGAAGGTAATGAATTGGCAAGGGAATTACATTCACGTACATCCGGTATGGTCCTGTTGCAGAAAGATAGCGAGGAATTGTTAGCTAGAGTCAGAGGGATATTCGAAGCCCAGTTGGAGACGGCATTACCTGATATTCCAGATGATATCGAAATCGATATTGCAACCGAACCTTTGAAGATGGCAAGGCAGGCCCGAAGTGGCCTCATGGAGAATGCGTTTTTGAGGAAGGAGTGGGGTGAATGTATCCGGGAGGCTGAACATGGACGTTCGATAATCCCGGATTACCTGTTGTATCAACCTCATCGTGAAGGTTATCCTCTTGAATTCGTGACCAAAGGAATAATGAATGATGATAAGGATTTGATATCCAAAGGAGTAGAGATGCAGGAGGAATTCTTGCAATATGTTATCGAAGTAGGATATCTCAAGCCCTGGGAGGAACTTTATTTCGTATCCTATTTGTTTTCAGTCTTATCACGAAGATTCCTTGAGATGTAGTCTTATTTATTGAAAACATTTTATATAGCGTCCAACAACTTTCAGTTTCTCAGGGAGAACCCATGTACTCCATAACTACTACAACTAGCAAGCAGGTCCTTGTCTGGGCCATTATGTTCACTCTGGTTCTGAGTGTCTTTCCCACAACCGTTGCCGATGAGGCAGATGATGAGTGGTTCTGGGACATAGAAGAGAATGTGACTGACGAGGACGGGGACGGCTCGGACGACACTATAGAGATAGGATATGACCCTGATACAACTTGTGATTGCGATATCAATATTACTGTATACGTTGACATTTATGATGAGAATGGATACGTAGAATACATATATGATTATCACACAATTTATGGTGGTCAGGGTGATTGGTTCACACAGGATTGGACTCCTGATTACAGCGGGACTTTCGATTTTTACGTAGAAATGTATGATGAATGGAATAATTATGAGGATAATTGGAACGTCACAGACATTGAACTGACACCAATGTCTGGTTCATCCGATGAGACGATCAACGTTGGTAATTTCGTCTATGATGATGATGAGGATGGAATCTATAATGACCTTGAGTTTAGAGCACTTGTCAAGGATGATGGAATCGAGGATGTAGAAGTAAATGTAGAGTACTTTAATGGTGTTATTTGGACCTCTTATACCAACGGAACAACTGATGATGAAGGATTTCTTTTGGTCAAAAATGCAACGACTGGTGAATATCGTTGGACTGCAGAGTATGACAACACCGATTTAGAAGAAGCGACCGTATCCTATACCGAAGTTGATACAGTAACTAATCTAAGCCACGACATAGGTATTTTCGATTTGGATGGTGCAGGAGACCATGATGATATTGGAGCCATACTCTTTGAAGATGATGATACCAAGGATGATGGTTACGTAGAGGTCTATGATGAAGATGGTGTGTTGTATGATTCAGGTAACACCGATACGGACTGGTACGGTGTTTACACTATCTATGCATTATATGATGTTGAAAAGGGGAATTATACCTTTGATTTCTATTATGAAGAAGACGGTGAATTACTTCAGAGCGGGTGGTTGCATTCCTATGGAAGCACCAGTACCAATTACGACGAATGGTTTGAGGACTGGGACTATGAAACCGAGGATACAAATGGTGATGGAGTAGCAAATAACATAATCACTAGTTACGACCCAGACACTGAATGTAATTGCACGATTGATATCGAAGTATACCTATCCGTCTACAACAATGACACTGGAGATTATGCCTATTCAGACTTTTATGATCATGAGATAAATGGAACCGATGATGATTGGTTCGAAACAGATGAATGGTCACCAAGCAAGAACAGCAATTACACTTTCGAATTTTATCTATATGATGAAAATGAGAACTACGAGGACCAGTTCAACTTCACAGTATATTTGGAGTGTGATGGGGACAGCAATGATTCAGATTGTGACAACGATGAATGGTTCGAAGACTGGGACTATGATACCGAGAGCACGGATGATGACAACCTGGTCGATACGATAAATGTCGATTATGATCCAGATACGGACTGTGACTGTGAAGTGAATGTTTATGTTTACATGGATGTTTACGAGAA
>CAUYZR010000060.1:0-7101 GCA_963577905.1 Candidatus Thalassarchaeaceae archaeon | reverse complement strand
GTCCTTTCAGTCTCCCTGATTGACATATCAATTTGTGAAGCTTGTTGCGAAAGAGCCTGAACTTGTTGTTGCATTTGCTGGAAGAGATTTAACTTCTCCTGAACGTTTTCAGGCGTGATCTCACTCATTCGCCGCTACTCCTTGAGCGCAATAAGCCCAACCCAGAAAAGAATTTAGAGCAGCCCTCAGGCTGGTCAGATTCTCGGCTTCCAGTTCTATCTTTAATTTTTCTCCAGCTTGCCATACTTTGACATCTACCTTTGGCAATCCAGCCTTTGCCTCTTCTTTCAGTGCCTTAGCGATAGCTTCAGTGTCTTTCCCGGTTTTCAAGCTCACTTGAGCTTTCATTAGTCAGAGATAACGGTTTTCTTGGTGGAAGGCCTTATCTTGTAAAAGATCTTCTCACCACAAACACGGCATGTAAGACCGAGAACTTCCAAGTCCATGTCTAATTTTGTACCACATGAAGCACATTTGTAGTTAACCATTTTCAGTCCACCTTTGTAGGATAATAGGCTCCACTCGCGAATTGATAATCACAACTACTACACATGAATATTCCTGTAGAAACGCGTTTAACATTTATCTTGGAGCATGACGGACATTCGTGTTTTTGCTTCTGTTTCTTCTCAACGCTACCGACCCTTCTCCTGACAGATACTCCGTATCTTGGCCCGAAACGGCCCGTGCTTCCGACTTTTTTTGTCCCCTGACTCATCCTTGGATACCTTTTAGAGCCTCACGTAAAACATTATCGCTCGCTCTAGCAGTTTTGACAGCTTCTCTAATCTCGGTATCTGTAAACGCCCCATTCATGCCTTTTTGTGCAGCTCTCAAGTTTCCATTTTCATCATGAGCTACGGTAAATCTGGCACTCATGACTCCTTCTTCATCCGAAGTCGGATCCAGGATTATCGAGTCACCAAGTTTTCCGAAAGTACATGAAATTGGCCAGCAAGCTATAGGTAAATCTACATCTTTGTCGGTTATACCGTGTTGTACATTTGGAATTTTAGCGTTCGAGAGTGCAGCTGCGGCAGCTAAGGTACAACAGTCAAACAGGTTGCCACCATTGTCTAGAATATGAAGGTCAATAAAGACCGTCCAGACCTTCTCACCATGCTCAATACATAGACCTTCAAAGTCAATCATTCTTGATTCCCTTATACCTCTATCAACAACCCTAGATAGTTCAATAGATTGTTCTCTGGGGGGTCCGGGATCAAAAGATTGGTCTGCCAACGGAGCTAATTCGGTGGAGGTCATCATAGTTCCACTTCCAGGTGAATCACCATAGGGCGTTCCAATCAGCATTTTTATTCCACAAAGTACTTTAGTATTGCCAAGATGGACCATTGCTGATCCCTCAGCAGTGTTAAGCATTCCCGTTTCAATTGTAACTTTCCTGAATTCGTTAATGCCACGTCCGTCCGCTCTTTTCCCCTCCTTGGCTAAGGATTCCATGTGTCCTCTCATGAGGTTTGAAACACTATCGTTGCTCATGCACTACCTCCATATCGGTTTTCCAATGCAAGTCTCATTTTCTTGTACAGATCCATACATCCACTCGTTGCTAAATCTAGGGCCTGCTCAAATTCATCAGGTGTTAAGTGCCCATCAAGTTGTAACAGTACAACTTCACCGGTACTTGGGATTATCGCCAGAGGTAAGTCCGCTTGACCATAGTTATCTTCTTCTTTATTCAAATCAAGAACAACTACGTCATTAACTTTTCCTGAAGCACAAGAGGGAATCATATCCCTCATAGGTATTCCAGCATCAGCCAATGCTACAGAAGCTGCAGTCAATGCAGCACATCTTGTTCCAGCATGAGCTTCAACGACTTGCATGTCGACTCTGATTGAAGCCTTTGGAAATTCTTCAACCATAACTACTTTTTCAAAAGCCTGAGAGACAATGTAAGAAATCTCACTCGATCTCCGATCATAGCCGGGCCTTTTTCTATCATTTACACTGAAAGGAGCCATAGTGTATCTAGCTTGTACTATTGCCCTGTCAGCTTTCTGTTTGTGCCTAGGGTGACATTCCATAGGCCCGAAGACTCCAGCATAGACTTTGTTATTTCCCCATTCTAGGTAACAAGATCCATTAGCATTGTCTAAGACACCTGCAACTATCTTCACTTCTCTCAATTCGTCTGCTTTTCTTCCATCCAGACGAACTCCGTCCTTTATCAATTCCATATCAGTTTGGCCAGCCATTTTATTTCTCCAATAATTTTTCTATTTTTTTAGTTAATCCCTTCGAATTAGCTTCATTATCAATCATTTCGATTGCCTTCTGGGCAGTTGCAATATCATTTCCTTTTCCATCGATCCAGATATGTCCATTCTGCCCTATCAGGATTCTGGTCTGAGTCTTCTCACGGATAGCAGTAATCATCGAACCTTGCTTTCCAATTACTCTAGGAACGTTTGTAGGTCCAATCTTTACGATAGTACCTGAGTATAATTTTCTACAATCATCCTTCTTCAGACTAATCTGATGTGAACCAGCTGCGTCTACCATAAACACTTCAGCCCAGATTGCATCCCCAATTGCCAGAAATCTAGCAGTATCACCAAACGGTACTTTCCATCCGGATTCACTGTGGTGTAGAGTAGAGTTGAATGAGGCCCCAATGTCCATTCTCCAGACTGAGGGTGCGGTTTCAACACATATGGCTACAATTTTATCGCCTACCTTGGGTGTGTAGCTTCTTCCAGTTATAGCATTCACATTCATATATCCTGATTGGTCACTTGAGTAACCTAAAACGGATGCGTGCACTCTGCCATCACGTCTGAATATCCCGTGCCCTGGTTTACTTTTAGTCTCCAGTAAATCACCTGGCAAAACCAGTTTTCTAGAGCTCACACTATCTGATTTATCACTTGATTCTTTGCCCATCGTGAAACATCCTTTTTTTTTCCTTCTAATACAATCCGTCGCAAACTTGGGTCTATTTGAAGATTTCTTCGGGATTTAGAGAATTTTTGTTTCGGCAGTACCTTTGGTTACGGATCCCAAAAGGTTTTCTAATTGGTTATATGATGCAGCAGGCATTTCCATAATGCCAACCCAACTACCGTCCTTTTGGTATTCCTCGTTCTCGATTTTTCCGATTCCAGATAATTGCCCGTAACATTTGCCGACATGTATGGCCTGTATTTTTACTGCAACCTTGATTTTTTCGAACGAGATGGGTATCAATGCTTTTATGCTTTTGAAAATGTTTTCCACTTGTTTCTCTACAGTCTCCATAGGATCTACCGAATACCGGGCCTCCTCAATCGCATTTTCTATTCGTTGTGGAGGGTGTGCACCTCCCGTTTGTGGATTCATTGCATTAGCGACAATATATGCGATAATCTGTTTCCTTTTTTGTTCAACCATTTCCTTTCTCTGTTGAGACGTCAGTTGTATAGTACCTTCATCTAGTATTATTTTGTATATTTTTATCAAATCCAGCGATTCAAAAGTATTGTTAACCAGAATATCGGGTGCTCTCTCACCCTTGGAACTATCACTCCAGATACCATCAGCTGCGATGGCATCTTCCCAGTCAATATCACCACCTTCATTATATTCTTGTGCAGCCTTGGGGTCCACAAGGATCTCGAATCGGTTACCTCCAGTCTCGAATCTAGCAATAACCGAATCCTCAAGTGATACCATTACTTGATTTTCTTTACTACCTTACTTACTTCCTCAGAACTCAGTGTGTGAAATCCCTTTTCAGGATTTATGATTGCGATTTCAACAATATCTGATTTGAGATTATTCTCGTTAGCTGCTGAAAGGGCTTTTAGACCTAGGTTAATGGCTTGATTCTGTGTCATATTATCCTTGAAGTATTTTTCAAAGATTTCCATGACCTCGTTCCTTCCAGCCCCGATTCCACCAGCTTTGTAGGCCATCATGGCTCCTGAAGGATCGGTTTCATAGAGATGCGGTCCCGATGCATCAATTCCAGCCATTAACATTGCCGTACCGAATGGTCTCACTCCTCCGTATTGAGTATAACTTTGTTTGAAATCACAAATTTTCTTGACTAGTGATTCAACAGCCAGGTCCTCGCTGTAGTTGAATGCGTTAACCTGACATTCAATCCGTGCTCGATCAACCAAAGCTCTTGCGTCAGCTACTAAGCCTGAAGTTGCACAACCGATGTGTGAGTCAATCTTGAAAATTTTCTCTATACTTTTGGGTTCGATTAGTTTTGAACTCAGCCTTTTGTCTACGATTAGGACAACTCCATCCTTGAACTTGACACCGACTGTGGTTGTCCCTCTTTTTACCGCTTCTCTGGCATATTCGACCTGAAATAATCTCCCGTCTGGAGAAAATACTGTTATAGCCCGATCATAGGCCATGTGTCCTGCTTGCATTAAAAATCCCTAAATGGCACGGTCTCAGATGGTAAAAAAGGGTATCGGTCAGCTAGCGTAATTATTAAACGTCCCGTATTTAGCACACCGTGCGTAAAGCGTTGATTATAGCTATTTTGATGCTCATGCCGGGTTGTTTGGATACAACCCCGGAAGAGATTTCTGGTGTTCAGATACAACTTCCCATAGGGTCAGTTATTGAGGGTGATACGGCGATCTTAATGGCGTCTGGCCAGAAGCCGGCTGGAGCAAAATATCTTTGGGACTTTGGAGATGGTTCTGGGGGTACTGGAGAAAAGGTACAACATATTTTTGTTGATGAGGGCCCGTATACCATAGTTCTGACAATTGTGGATGAAGAGGGACGTATTGGTACAGCTAGCGAGAATATTGAAATCTTACATCGCAATGAATCTCCAGTTGCCAGCCTAGATTCAACTTATGGCGGTGAAGGGCAGAATATCAAGGTCAACAGTCTCGTATTCTTTGATGGAGGTTCATCAAGTGATCCGGATGGTGATGTTCTATCTTTTGAATGGGATTTCGGAGACGGTAATACAGGTGAAGGCCTACGTCCTAATCATTTTTACGATACGGTTGGTAATTTTACAGTGACCCTAGTTGTTAGCGACAGTGGTAATCTTTCTAGTTCGGACCAAACTTGGGTTCTGGTCTCAATTAGGACCTTTAGCGTCGCTTTCACAGAACATACCGTCACGATTCCAGATCTTCTAGGATATACTGAAGAACAGGATGCGACCATAGAGCAACACGCATACCCTTACAATCTGACGGGTGTTTCGTACAATCTACAATGGGTTGAGGATGAGGAATTAGATGCCAACAATGATATTATCGATTTTCCAGATAATTTCACATTACACGTCCAAACGAATTATCTTCTTAACAAGACGATTTCAGGCACCTCAGGAGAGTTTTCATTAAATTTTGATGCCCTGAGTACTCTTCCCACCAATGTTGTAATGTCAATGGAATCTGCTTTGGAAGTTTCAGATTATCTTTTCCAGAATGGATACACCAGTGCGAAAGGTCAAGGTAATTGGCTAACAACAATAACTTGTAATGATGCACCGTCTATAACAGACCCGACTGGTTTGATTGATTTGATGGACAATGATCAAGGCAATGATTGGTATCTATCTGTGGAGTACAACTATTATTCTGCAACAATAACCGAGGTTTAGTCAGAATCTTCTTCGATTAGGCCTAGTTGTGAGGCCAAGTAGGCTAACGTGTCGTCCGCAGATTTATATTCTATTCCACCTTTTTCTTTAGCCATCTTAAGTGGACCATAGGCACTTTTGACTGCGCCCTCAAGGTTATCTGGATTTCTCTTAAGAGCAAGATGATAATTGCAAATTGCAAGATTGTGCCAGGCCCTTGGCTCTTCAGGATCAACTTCGGTTGCCCGTTTGTAGTGTTCCTCAGCCCTCTCAAGCCTTTTTTCAACCCAAGCTGCATTTCCCAGTCTCAGATAATTCTTCACATCCCCTTTTCGGATCTTGGAAGCAAATTCCCTGAATTCTCCACCTTCAGTTCTATAATTATTCTCATTATAAGGGCTAGTTGTTACAGGGCTACGGCTAACATTTTCAGAGCCACTGGATAAGATTCCAGTTGTATCTGGAATTGGTTCGTCAAACATTCCGACACCAAACATAGGTTCATATTCTTCTACTGAGCCGTGATTCTCATTTTGAAGAGGGGGTTTTTCAATAGGTCTCTTTTCAAAACTATCTTCGATAGCGATGGGTCTGGCCATAGGATTCATTCGGAATCCCCTAATCCTATTTCCAAATCCGGCTACAGCAAGGTCCATTTGTTTTGAGGCACTGATACAAGTGACTTCTCCTTCGGCCTTGAACTTTTCTAGCAACTCGCCTGAATTTGAAAGGTGATATACGTTACCATCATGCGATCCTGCCAGGACTCCATCGTTATGGAGAGGTACTACAGCCCTCACATAGCCGCCGGTTGTAAAATTCCATGAATCGTTCCCATGTTTGTCCAGACATTGGACATTGCAGTCCCATCCACCCACGAATATCGTTTCGCCATCATTTCCAACTGAGACATCCCACAGAGAATCACTCCTCTGCTTTTCCCATAATAGGCCGCCATCACAGTCTAGACCGTAAAGGAATTCATCACCACAGCCGACAACTAGTGAACCGTTTCTTGAAATACTTACACCCACCATAGCTCGGTTTGTGATATGTTCCCATAGTTGTAACCCACTTTCGGTGTACAGAGCTATGGAATCACCAGTTCCAACCACTATGAATTGTCCGTTTGGATCTACAGACATAGACCAGATTGACTTGCCTATAGTTTGCTCCCATTCCACGTTGCCTAGCGAATTGAACATTCGGAGTTTGCAGTCTTTACCGCCACAGACAACTTTGTTCCCGCTTCCCAGAATTGCTAATCCGTGTATCCCCTCATCAACTTCTTTCTCCCAATTCAGGTTTCCACTTCTGTCTGCTAGGGTTAACCTTCCATTCCGGTCCCCTGCTGCTATTTTAGCACCATCCCCTGAACAGGTAACACATATTACAGGGCCTTGAAGCATCATGTCAAAAATTGTTTCCGGGGTCATGCGTTGAACTTGGCAATGGGCGTTATATTTATCGGTTATTCCAGTTTAAGTTCTAACAAATAAATTTATATAAAGAGCGATTGTAGTAAC
>CAUYZR010000059.1:0-7236 GCA_963577905.1 Candidatus Thalassarchaeaceae archaeon | reverse complement strand
TGCAATGCTTGCTGAAAAAGCAGGAACTGATATTACAAAGGTGTCCCGAATGGCAATTTTTGGCAATCATAGTCCCACTATGTTTCCAGACTTTTCAAACGCATTGATATCGAACAACCCAGTAACAGAGGTAATTTTGGATCATGATTGGTTGAAGAACCAATTCATTTCTGCAGTCGGAAAGAGAGGGGCAGCTATAATCAAGGCACGAGGTCTTTCAAGTGCTGCATCTGCGGCCAATGCATTGATTAATCATTGCCAAAGCTTGGACACAGTTGACGGTAAAATTCATTCGGTGGTGGTCTATAGTAAGGGGGAATATGGATTTACGGAAGGAGTATGGGCTGGAATGCCCGTCCGAACGGTTTCTCATGGAAATTATGAAATCGTTGAAGATTTCGAACATGATGTGTTTGCTAAGGCAGCAATAGTCAAAACAAACGACGAACTTGTTTCGGAAAGAGAATTGGTATCAGATTTCCTCTAAACGGGCCCAGCTTCGGTGTAGTCACCAAAGCTTTTGTATTTCACAAAATTATTCTTGAATAGCTTAACTAATTCACCAGCTTTTTTGTTGTAAGCTTCTTTGTCATCCCATGTATTTTTTGGATTTAGTATTCCACTTTGCACTCCAGATACGGAATCAGGAATCAGAACCTTGAAAATTGGATCGGGAACAAAGTTTACATTCTCTAATTCTCTATTCAAAATAGCGGACAGCATCCTTCTGGTGATAGGCAAGTCTATTCGTTTTCCAATACCATAAGCACCTCCACTCCATCCAGTGTTGACCAGCCATGTCTGGGCTCCGTGTTTCTTTAGTTTCTCACCTAGAAGTTTAGCATAGGTTGTCGGGTATTGAGGCATGAATGGTGCTCCAAAACAGGTTGAAAAAGTAGCCACAGGTTCAGTTATTCCTCTCTCCGTACCGGCGACTTTTGCCGTGTATCCACTCAAAAAATGATACATGGCCATCTTAACAGTCAACTTTGAAATTGGAGGAAGAACACCAAAAGCATCACAGGTTAGAAATATTACATTGTGTGGATGTCCTCCCTGTTTTGAGGGTTCTATGTTCTGGATATAATTGAGAGGATATGAGACTCTTGTATTTTCGGTGATTAATCCATTACTATAGTCAACAGCCCCATATTCATCCGTAACGACATTCTCAAGGAGAGCCCCAGGTCTAATGGCGTTGTAAATATCAGGTTCTTTATTGGGGTCAAGATTGATTGTCTTGGCATAACATCCACCTTCGAAATTGAAGATTCCATCATCAGACCATCCATGTTCATCATCACCAATCAATCTTCTATCTGGATCTGTAGACAGAGTTGTCTTGCCCGTACCACTAAGGCCAAAGAACAAGGCAGAATCTTCATTCTTTCCTATGTTTGCTGAGCAGTGCATAGGCATTACCCCTTTGAGAGGAAGGTAATAATTAAGAGCTGAAAAAACAGATTTTTTAATCTCCCCTCCATATTCAGTTCCCCCTATTATGGCCATTTTCTTGTCAAGGTTTAGAACAATAAATACTTCAGAATTAAGACCCAATTCCTTCCAATTCTTAACTTCTGTGGAACAAGCATTCAGGATTGTAAATTCAGGAACAAAGCCTTCCAGTTCTTCAACGCTTGGTCTTATGAACATATTGTGTGAAAAGTGCCCTTGCCATGCTTTCAGTGTAACCACTCTCAGTGGAAGTTGGTACCTTTCATCAGCCCCTGCAAACCCATCAAAAACAAAAAGTTCTTTTCCATTCATCTCGTTCTTGACAAGTTTTTCCAGTTCATCAAACGTTTTTTCGCTAAGAGGTTTATTAATTTCACCCCAGTCAATCAAATGTTCGTTTGACTTGCTCTTTACGATGAAACGGTCGTTTGGAGATCTTCCAGTATAGATTCCAGTGTCAATAATTACAGTGTTGTTATTAGATAGTCTTCCTTCGCCTCTTTCAAGTTCTAGTATCTTCCATTTTTCCTGTGTAAGATTACAATGTAAAGCCGATGGAATTATGTCCATCTGCTCCATCTCACTGAACATAGCCGGTCGCACGCGAAACCGTATTTATAATTGAGGGATGGCATTTAGCGAGAATTTGATAAAGGGGCTTATTTTGTGAGGCTTAACCCATTTCGCAACCCCGTGAGTTAAGGTATTTACTCCGTAACCGTTGGGGTAATAATGAACAAGTCGGAATTCGAGGACTCTCGTCGAGAGAAATCGGCAAACTATGGGCCGGTGGTCTAGGGGTTATGACGTCGCCCTTACAAGGCGAAGATCGGCGGTTCGATTCCGCCCCGGCCCACCATTCACGCCGTAAGCAGAAGATGTTAGGTCAAAATTTCCTGATAGATCAAAAGATTGCAGATAGGATTGTTGCCGAAGCATCGATTGTGGATGGTGAAAGGATATTGGAAATAGGGCCTGGGCGCGGTGTTCTAACTGAAAGATTGATACCCTTAGGTAGATTATTAGCAGTTGAAAAGGACAAATGGCTGGCTGTTGTTCTCAAGCAGAAATTTACAGATATGGCTGAAATCGTGGAAGACGACATTCTGAAATTTGATATTCCGGAGATTGATGTGATTGTAGCCAATCTGCCTTATTCGATTTCATCCCCAATTCTGTTTAGGTTATTCGATTTCGAATGGAAGCGTGCCATTCTAATGTTTCAGGAAGAATTTGCCAATCGACTTATCGCCAAACCCGGTTCCAAAACTTATGGTCGTCTATCAGTTATGGCCAATCACTATGCTAAAATCACAAAACTGTTCAAAGTTTCTAAGACAGTATTCCAGCCCCAACCCAAGGTTCATTCCCAGGTAGTCCGATTGGTTCGTCATTCACCTGATTATGAATTATCAGATTTTGATAATTTCGAGAAAGTTGTAAAATCCATCTTCATGCATCGACGCAAAAAGATTCGAAATTGCTTGAAACTTACTTTTCCTAATCTAGAAGTAGAAGACTTGGACCACATGGATCAGAGGGCTGAGGTTCTCACACCCAAGCAAATTGCCGATTTGTCCAATCAGATATTCGAGAGAATCTCAGAATAGTTTCTTCAGAAGAAGCATATCCATTAAGCTGGCTTTGACCTTAAGATCGCCTTTCATGTAAGCTTTAATGGGTGACATGGTTCGAGATATAAGTGCCTCTAGAATCTCTGAAGAGGCCGTGACTCTTAGGTCTGCACTGGTGTCATCTATTATTGAGAAATTTCCGAGTTTGAGGTTTTCCAGTTTACTGAAGTGATTATCCCCGTCTGAGACACAAATACAAATGGTTCGAGTCTTTCCTTCTATCATTTTAGCTGTACCAGATTCATCTTTTATCTTAGAATTGAATTCTATAACTTTTTCGTTTAGCAGTTTGCTTATATCCGTCATTTTTTTTCACCAAAGTCTTCGAGAGTCTTAACTGGCCTTATCCGGTCTAAAGTCTTCCAACTTTTCCGGGTTCCCTCAGGCCACTTTCCATTATCAGTATAGAAGCTCTTCAAAAAATTAATTGTTTTTTCATCAGATGGATATCCGCTACCGAAATCACCGATTCTATGCTTCATTCTTTCAATTTCTTTTTCCCTAGTCTCCTTGGCGATTATGGATGCCGCTGCAACTACTGGTATCTTTGCATCGGCTTTGTGCATGGATATAACATCAGTATCATTCTGATTTGTCAGTCCCTTCTTGATTTCATTTCCGAACCTGTCCTCATTTACATCGGCAGCGTCAACATAGGCTACCTTTGGGTTTAGTTTGCTGATTAGTCTTTCAAAGGCTTCCCGGTTTAGCTGGTTCAATTTATTTTTCCTTCTATATTCATCAACAATCTCTGGCTCAATGATTTCAACAGCATAGTGAAATTTATTCTTGATCAAATCGGCCAATTCTTTTCTTCTCTTTGGTGTTAATTGTTTAGAGTCTTTGAATCCCAGATTTTCAATATCTTTAGCGTTATCGACCTTGACCGCTGCAACAACCAATGGTCCTATTACCGGTCCTTTCCCAGCTTCATCGACCCCACAGATCATGTTTCAAGAGCTAGATGTGCCCAATTCCGGGCCATAAAATAGACGGCCGCCATTTCTGGTAATTCAACAATACTTTCAGGTTTTAATGTGGCAATCCCATCCCCCATCGTAACTGGGTGGTTTACGATAGAACGGACCTTTACAGGCCCTTCTCCAAAAGCGATAGCCTCTTTCATAGGATCGAATGTTTCTAGTTTCTTCGAAGTCAATACAGTCACTCTAAGTCCTGAACCACCATGTAAAGACCCTGGTAAACGAATAAGGCGATGTATGTCTCCAGTTACAGGTTCATCAGGATAGATTGCAGTTTCTTTTAGGGCTATTCGGACTAACTTCTTTTTAGAAGCCTTAGAAAGTTTGTTGAATAGTTTTTCATTATCTTTTTTTAGGTCTCCAGTATTGATTTTTATTCCTAACTGTTTAGTTATCTTTTCCAATTCTTTGGGCTCATGCTCTCTGAGGTCATCCAGTATTTTGTGAATTTGTCTAGTAATAGCCCCTCTCCAGCTTTTAGAATTTTTATCCGGTAATTTCTCCACACCTAGATTCTTTCTCTCCATACCTTTGCCCCTTACAGGTACTTCTATAGTATATCCAGCATCGTCTAAAATTCGGTTTGTATTCAGTCCTTTCCCGGTCATATAATCTGCTAATTCTCTTCTTGCTCCAGATGGTAATGTCAGAACTGCAGGGGTTCTTACATGGACGTGATAACCTCTTCCTCCACTAAAGGTAATCAATAAATCTTCCTCATTCAATCCAAAATCACCTAATAGCACATCGATAACCAGTCTATGGGTTTGCTCTCTTATAAATTCCATAAGTCTTGAAAATGTTATTTTTCCTTTCTTCACATCCTCCATCTCAGGCAAGTGGTCTGCATCCAGATCAAATATCAAATCTGCACCTTGCCATTGTTTATCAATCATTGTGTTTTTCCCCGGGTCCTCATAATAGGCAACTGAGTGATAGCAATGGGCTGGTGCCACTCTAGCTAAATAGTCACTAATTTCCTTTGTCGATTTAAATTTGACATGCCGATTCATAATTCCCCCCCTCCAACTGAGGAATCCCCACTCCCTTGATGTAAATCTAGGCGGTAGCGTTATCTTGGCATCTTTGTAGTAATCTTTGAATTTTTCTTTCAAAAAATCTTTAGTTTTAATCGGTTCGATATCTTTCAGTAGGCTCATCCAATTACCTTATGCCAAGACTTCTTGGCGCCCATAATTCCTTGACTTAACCATCCATTCCTAAGTTTTTGTCCAAATGTGTATTCCCATGGTCGGCGTGGCAACTTCTCCGAGAATCTTTGCAGTAATTCTCTCTGTTCAGCTTCACCTCCCCCTCTTATCTCAATGTAAGTTACACTACCAGAACTGGGTTTCTCTTCCCAGATGTCCACTATAATGTCTTCATCCTCTATTTCATATCTATGAACTAATGCTGTCCTTTCTAGTGCAATCACCACAGCGACTCTGGTATACGAACGGTTAACATTTTTCCGTTTGTATTCATGCCCCATTTCATCCAGTAATTTTCTAAAAATAGCAGCTGTAGATCTTGATTCAAAACAGACTGGTAACTTTACCAATGAATCTCACCACCAATCGCAGGATATCCCAGTTCAAATTTTTCCAAAGCACTGGGATGTATCTCGCCATAAGTCAAGGTGATCTCTTTCGTTTTGATTTGAGCACATCTTCCAGGTATGAAAGCAGGGTCTTTTCCTTCTGTAGTTTCACCGGAAATACCTAATCTATGTGCAATGCTTTCGGCTGTAGTTCTGGCCTTTGAGAAGGTACCCTTGCTTTCCAATTCAATCCATGCTAAAGACATTCGATTAGAGTGTTCTCTGATTACTTGCCCCACCTCAAATACTTTCTGTGGCAATTCTCGATGGCGATTACTGCTTAGAAGCTCCAGAAGACTAGGCAAAATACTAGAACGCAGCATATGGTAATCCTCAGAAACAGGATTGGATACTTCAGCTTCATATTCATTCTTCCTTCCAGTATTTTCATGTAACATCTTCGTTGATGTCAAGGTTAAAGTCACAACTTCTTGAAATCCAATACCCAACATGGTTTCTCTACATTTATTTTCTAATGTTCGGGACTTGAGTCCCTCACCAAATTGTGCTTCCAGAGGCAGGTGTTCAGGTATCTCTCCGTATCCTATTCCAATTGCTACTTCTTCCAATAAATCTATAGGATGAAGTATATCTGCTCTATAAGCAGGAACTTTGACATGCCATATATCATCTTTCAGGTCAGGTTCCATGGCGCATTTTCGGAATGCCTTGAATATGGCAAAATTCCCGGGATCAAAACCCAATAAACTAACTAAGTAGTCATTTTTGATCTTATGAATTTTGGGCTCCATTCTTGGCACAATTATCTTTTCAGATGGGTATCTTATCTCTAATTGTTCAATTTCTCCACCACGTTCTACCAAGGCAGCAGTAACAATATTGAGGCAGGCCTCAACAGCTTCTTTCTCCAATCCAGTAACATCAATCAGTACTTCTCTAGTTTTATTTGTAATGGTTGTCAATGCTCCATTAATTATGGGTGGCAAGGAGGCGACTTCCCCATTCGTGTCAGTAATCAGGGGGTATTTTTTGAAATCCTCCAGCAGATGCGCGTATTCCATTCCTTTAGGATGCTCATTCAGGATCTCCTCGGGTGTCATTTCATAGTCCTTTTGGAGTGGTATGAAGGCTGGTTCGTGTGGTGAACAAGTGCCATAGTTGAATGGCGCTTTCAATTTGGATAGATCATGTATTCCAATAGATACTTTTTTTCTCTTTCGACCCAGAGTTACGTGCAATTTTTCCTGAAGTTCCATTAAGGATTTTATCGAGGTATCATCCAGTTTTACACCTCTTGCAATTCCACCCAATACGAATGGTCGAATCTTGAGTACATCTGGTGAAACAACCATATGGGTTGATGCTGGCTTGGTATTGTACACCACCAATCCAAGTTTTTGCTCTGTGAATGCTCTCACAGCACGTGCCACACCTTCGGTTGACAGTAAATCAGGCCTATCAGGAAAAAATTCTATAGTGGCCTCATTCTTTCCAATTTCATCCAGATCAGCTCCAATTTCAGGAATGATTCTAGAAAAATCGGCGGAACTTATCGGACTCTTAAGCATCCGATTAAGGTCTTCAAGTTCTATATTAATTACTG
>CAUYZR010000058.1:0-7309 GCA_963577905.1 Candidatus Thalassarchaeaceae archaeon | reverse complement strand
CAAGTAAATGTTCTTGACCATATGCCACTAATTTCCCCCATTCAGCCAAGTCCGGACCACCTCCAAAGCCAAGGAAACCCAGACCTGCCAACGAAAGGACAATGCCACCCATGTCCATTGTCGCAATGACAATAATCGATGTAATGCAATTTGGAAGAACGTGCACAAAAATCAACCTGAAATCAGAGGCTCCGGCCGCCCGTGCAGCCTCAACATAGGGTAATTTTCTGATTCTCAAGGCCTCGGCCCTAATAATCCGAGTAAAACCAGGCCACCACACTACAATCAAAGCATACATCAAATTCGAAATAGAGGGGTCATTGGTAACCGCAATTATGGCTAGTGCCAGAACCAGTCCGGGTATTGCCATAAATACATCTGTAATACGCATAACAATTTCATCTATACGTCCGCCATAGTATCCTGATATAACGCCAATAACCACTGCAATGAATGTACCTGTGAAAACAACTTTTACAGCTACATCAAGAGATGTCTTACTACCCCAGACTATTCCATAATAGATGTCATATCCTTTGTTTGTACTTCCAAGGATAAATCCATTTTCCTCACCACGTTCTCCTGTACAACCCTTGAGAGGATGTAAGGACAACCATTCGATACAAGGAGGCTGGAGATCGTGATTGAACTGGAAATTTTCTTCCATTCTCATGGGCCCATCCCAAACATCGTCTGGATCGTCTCTCACAAGTTGTGCTTCTGAGGGTGGTGCCAGTAAAGGGGCAAACATCGCCATCAAAAGAAGTAGAATTACTATCACCAAACCAAAAACTGCCAGGGGATTGCGGAAGAACTGATAGGACATGCGCTTCCATTCTTCCCTCCTTGGTCCAAGGCTGGATACAAATTCTGACCAGTTCATAGCTATAGATAAAATCCAAATAGCTAGCATGAACAATACCAGCTGTGAAAAGTCAGGAATGAATCGAAAATAATTTGCAATTTCCGAATTGCTTTCAGGATTCTTGAAAATGCTCATTACGACTATTGCAGTTCCAAACAGCAAGGCAGGTGCCCACAAATCTGAGATTTCCCTAACTGTCGAAAGGAAATATGCAACCGCGAAAGCAAAGCCTGCTGCGGTCAAAAACCCGATTACGGACAACACCGTTAGACCCAAACTTAGGTCGGAGTAGGCGGCACCCAACAGTATGAATGACAAAATGACAATCACAATTTCAGCGATACTGATTTGACTTCCTAAGTCTACGCGGGGATCAAGGTAGGCATAGGCGATATCTACCAATAAATTAGCAAGTATGGTCAGGACTGCCGAGAATATGACCAGACCCAGAATCGCCGAAACATCCAGATTTCGCATGGACTGGATAGTCCACAGACCCAGACCCGGCCACTGGAATATGGTCTCTGTCAATACGGAACCACTGAGAAGACCCGCAAAGCCCATTCCCAATAGTGTGACTGTAGGTATCATTGCATTCTTGGAAGCATGACCTAGAATCACTTTTGTTGACGACAAACCCTTTGCCGTTGCCGTCCTTACATAATCCTGTCCCAGAACATCAAGCATGTTTCCACGCATCAGACGAATAGTGGTGGCCATCGATGCATAACCAAGAGTGGTCGCGGGCAGTATCATGTGCCTGAAAGCGTCTTTGAAATGAACCCAGGAACCTGCAAGTATAGAGTCGACCAGTAGAAGGCCTGTCGGTCTTTCTATGGGATCATCAAGTTCCCACAAAAAAGCATCAAACCTGTATCCCAGAGGAAGGTTGGTTATATCGCCGTACTTGAAAGCGAACCAATACTTCAAGATCAAGGCGAACCAGAAAATAGGCACTGCAGAACCTATTAATGCAAACAATCGAATCCCATGATCCTCCCATCTATTGTGCCTGACCGAGGCAAAAATACCCAAAGGAATGGCAGTAGCCACCGCAATTATAAACGCTAATATCGATAATTCCAAGGTAGCTGCAAATTTGAGTTTCACAGCTTCTGAAACATCCATATTGATTGTCTTGGAAAAACCCCATTCTCCATGTAGAATATTACTGAGATAAGTGATGTATCTTTCTGGAAGTGGAGCATCCAGATTATGTTGTTCGATTATCTTGTCCCGTTGCTCAAGAGTGGTTTTCTCCGTCATGTAAGGAGCTGCAGGATCTCCCATTCCTAACGACAGAGCAAATGTAATCAGCGTGACACCTAACAAGACCGGTACAGTCAGGGCTAATCTACGAACCACATATAGCCAAAGTTTAGGTGGTACCAAATTTCCTATTGCCTGAAGAAACGAAAGCCGCACGGCTAGCTAAAGATTGGATGTTAAATACATTGGGAGCGTCAGACTAAATCAGTCTTTGCTAAGAGTGTAATACAGAAGACTGTGCATCATGTTGTGATACCAGCCATTGACCCAGTCCCTCTCAAAATGATATCCTATACCTTGGCTACTCCAGATGTACAATGCTTTCTCGTGTTCCAGGTCTGCAAGTTCCTCATACATATTCTCCCGAATTAATGAGTCTGATTCAGACGCGGCATCCATTATCAGATCGTCTATGTCCTCATACTCAAATCCCAGATAGTGTGGGAAATGACCCGAACTGTGCAGGAACGGATGCGCATAATTGTGAGGATCTGCATAATCTGGAGCCCAGCCAAGGAAGAAAAGAGGCAATTCATTTGCTCGTAATTTATCAAGATAATCGGGCCATTCAAGTCCTTGGACATCAATCGAGAACTTGGCATTCATGGACTCAACATTGTTCTCCAGCATCAACAAGGCATCCATCCTAACATCGTTACCTGAATTGTAAAATGCAGTCAGCTCGAAACCTGTATCCCAGACCCCAGCATCCTTGAAATATTGCTCGGCCATACTCGGGTCAAAATTATACTGCGGACCACCGTCCTTCTTCGGATAATGACCAAGTAATCCCTCAGGTATAGGACCTGTAGGTCTGGTCCCAAAACCATCCAATATATCATCTATGTATGAATCATAATTGAAGGAATAACAAAAGGCCTTCCTGATATTGACATCAGCAAAGAAATCACTGGATGGGGCAGTATTCTCATAATTAATTATATTGTGGTTAAAGCCTATGAAACCCATGCTTAGTGATGTGAGTGGAGCAAAATAATCTATGCCCTCATAACCCAATACATCTTCCCTGGAATTTGGTTCGATATAGGCGAGATCTACCTTACCTGACCTAAGTTCAAGGGTCCGGGACTGCTGATCGTTATTCTTTTTAATCAGAACTGTCTTGATATATCCCTCCGGGAAACCATAGGCCTGTCGTTCCGAGGCACTCCATCCTCTCCAGTAATCTGGATAATACTGCATTAGGACATATTGCTCACGAACCCATTTCCCACCATAATCCTCATTCATCATATAGGGTCCAGTTCCCATAACCTCCTCCTGTATTCCAAAGCACTCCTGCCCATAGATTGGAACTGAACAGCCTTTCTTGGAAACCCATTCCTGAGACAATATCGAAGCTCCATTGTACGCCATTACAGCCAAGAAACGGGGTGCTGATTGGTTCAGATTGAATTGAACAGTATATTGGTCAATCTTGACTATACTATCCGCGATACCATCACCATCTGCATCCGTTTTGTCCAGAAGCTCCGTGTACATCCAGGCCGGACCTGCGGCTAGGTCCATGGTTATCAAACGGTTTATCGAGAACACGACATCGTCTGCATCCATCGTTGAATCATCATGGAAAGTTACTCCCTGCCTTATCTTGAATGTATAAGTCATGCCTTCATTGGAAATGCCACCATTCTGGACCGTTGGAAGCTCTTCGGCAAGAATCGGAATCAGTTTCTTGACAGAATCACGGTCGTAAAACACCAATGTCTCATAACTGTTTGTTAAAACTGCACCACTGGCCGTATCGTAGGCCTCTGCCGGGTCCAGACTAACTGGATCACCTATCGAAACTGATGTCAGGACATCTGGATTCGCTGAGCCTTCAGTAGAAATTTCCCTGGGTATAACCCTAATTGTTTGGTAGACTATATCAGTCAAACTGTTATTATTCCCAACTGTCAGAGTAACTAAATAGTTACCAACTGCAGTGTATCCTGTCAGACCACCAGCCATTCCAAACGTGTGTGTAACAAGGTTTCCTGTAGCCGTTTGACCGTCGCCAAAGTCCCAAGTCCATGATGTAATCTCATCGGTGGAGGCAGAACCGTCCAGATATGACCATGAGCCTGCACCATTGAATTCAATATCAGTCCCAGGAACAACCACAGATGACTTAACCGATATTATGGCATGAGGTGGTGAATCTGAAGATGCGGAAATCTCAGGATGTAAGACTGTAACATACGTCAATCGGCGATCATTGTTACCAACTGCACCCTTATTGTCAGTAACCGACAAAGAGACAATGTATTCTCCAGGGAACATGTACTTCTGGATCTCCATTGCATTGGTACCCGTTGAACCGTCACCAAAGTCCCAACTGTAAGAGCTGATACTACCATCTTCATCATATGATTCTGACGCGTCAAATTGAAGGGATGAACCAAGATCAACAACGGTTTTTCCAGAAACTACTTCCAAAACTGCCTGAGGATTGAGATTATCCCCAATTGCTTCTTCCGAACCTAACCCTAGACAACCTGAAAAGAGTAACAGGCCTATAATGGCCAACGAACCAGATTTACGCAATTTTTCTTTCATTGTTTCACCGTTATTGTGAATTGAGAACCTGACGAGCAGCTAGGAGGAACTTCTACATTAACTACTTGCCCATTTGGCATTGTAACTGTCAAAACCTGACCGGAAACAACACCAGAGGGCACTGTAATGGTCATTGTCGATGAAGCTCCAACTGGTTGAGGAACAGGTTGTGGAGGTGGAGATACGGGTGCCGGTTGTGGCATCGCTGCTATACTGGGAGGAAACTGGGGTTGAGGTGGTGTCATCGGCGCTGCTGGAGCCACAGGGGGTGCTTGAGGAAAACCCCAATCATCATCTGGTGCCATAATCGTAGGACTACCACCCTTGAAGGATGAATAACCGCCATAGGCCATTATACCCAAACCTGCAACTAATAGAGCAATAAAAAGGTACTCATTAACGGTTGAGTATCTGGAACTTATGGCATCTGAACTAAGGCCATTCTCCTGATAACTTGCATCGGGAGTATGATGACCATTACTATCCTTTACAACCTCAAATATGATAATTACCTGATTGCCCACCCCATAATCTCCCATTAGATTTGAGCCGAAACGGAAAGGAGGATCGCTTGGCGATTTTCCAATCGTATCTAGCCAAATCTGGGTCTGACCATCACTAAATTCCATTCGGGCTATGGTATCTACTATGGTTACAGTGTCTCCAACCTCATAATCTTGGTATTTCTCGAGACCCGAAGATGTATCAATCTGATTAACGAAATCTTCACCATTTGTCGCCATGAAATTCGGGAAAATAACAGTCAGACCAATAACACCAACAATTGCCAGAACGACACCTATGACAACAGTAATTGGAATGCGCACTGGGAGATATTGTTAAGTATTGATTTAAGACTTACCTGTGATGCCAGAATTAGTTTACAACTCTCCAGTTGGTCCTTTGATAATCTCAATTCATAACCAGAAAGTTGTCGGAATAAAATGGGCAACTGTAGCTTCTCCAAAGAAGGGAATCGAGAAGTTTCAACTTGATTCATTTGCAAATGAAACCATCAAACAATTGGATAACTATTTTTCAGGTAAAACCGACTCTCTGGGAATCAAAGTCCAAATGCAAGGCACCCAATTTCAGAAAAACGTATGGAAGAGTCTGATGAGAATACCTCTAGGTGAGACAATGACTTACTCGGATATCGCTTCCGCGATTGGAAGACCAAAGGCATACCGGGCAGTGGGAAGTGCATGTGCAAGAAATAAAATACCAGTAATCATCCCCTGCCACCGTGTAGTAGGCAGGAACAATGTCACTGGCTGGTCTGGTAATCCCGGAGCAAAGGAATGGCTACTGGAGCACGAAAAGAAAAATTCAGTTAGAGAATAACTTCTTTCTGAAGGCCGTAACACCAACTACAGCCAGAATTAGAGTTCCAATCACAACAAAAATAGCAAGCATACGTTCATTCTTCATTTCTTCCGATTCACCATAAGCATAGAATTCTGAATGGTCAGCAATGGAATGGGTGGCATTTCCACCAACGGATCTCACCAATACAATATGATCACCAGTAAATGACAATTCCTCAGAATCAAGTGAAATGACCCAATTAACATATATGGATGCATTGGAACCGCTCTCGTATTGAACTTCTTTCCATGACTTACCATCTAGGCTGTATTCCACTTTCTCAACAGAATCGGTTCTGGCCCAAGAGATTCCACTAAATGTTGTAAATTCAGTGCCACTTACCTGATTAGTGATATAAGTCTGTAAGTCTACATTAACATTCTCAGTGTCAGCATTCGCAAGAGCGGATTTAACTGCCTCATAGGCATCAACCATGCCCCATCCAAAATGGCGATTCCAGTAGGGATCCAGATCTGGCTCCGTTGCCCATGGTCCATCCTCTACACCTTCTCCATCTGCAGAGGAAAGTGTTTCCTTTCTTTCTGCGGTTAGGCGGAGTATCTCACGAACCTCAAGTGGATTCAAATCTGGATTGGCCTCTAGTACCAATGCAATTATTCCTGAAATTGAGGGAGTGGCGTAGGACGTTCCACTACCTCGGCCACTATATCCATTATCTGAGGCATCCTGGCCAGGGATTCTATTGTAGCAACTTCCACTAGCATGGCAGGCCTCTGCCTGGACTATATTTGTTCCCGGTGCTGAGATATCTGGTTTCATCTCATCGTAAGGGTTACCATCATTGTTATCCTTGCGAGGGCCACGACTGGAGTATGAAGCAATACCATCATCAACACGATCTATTGTATTCTTGTCATCAAGTGCTCCAACCGTAATCGAAAGACTGGATGCACCCATCCCAGACAATCCATCATTATCAGGCCCACTGTTTCCTGCAGCCACGGAAACTGCAATGCCTGCCAAAGTGGCCTCATCCAATATTCTTGAGAACATGTCTGTTCCATCTGAACCACCATCCTCATGCGAGGTGATTCCCCAAGACAAAGAAATTACATCTATACCATAACTTTCGTTTTCTGCTCCGGTCCATGCTGTATCTTTGTTATCAATTACCCACTGAATGCCATTCATAGCAGATTCGTAAAATTCTTGCTCAAGTATGTAATTCTCAAAAGGTCCAGCCCCTAATGCAGTTCCGATTCTGACATCAACTAACTTGGCATC
>CAUYZR010000057.1:0-7572 GCA_963577905.1 Candidatus Thalassarchaeaceae archaeon | reverse complement strand
ACATTACGTGGTCCTCGTGGCGGCCTTATTCTGACTAATGATGAAGAAATATCCACAAAGATAGATAGAGCTGTTTTCCCAGGCACTCAGGGTGGTCCTCTGATGCATGTCATTGCAGGTAAAGCCGTATGTTTTGGCGAGGCCTTAGACCCTTCTTTCAAGACTTATGCTAAAAATATTGTTGAAAATGCACATGCCCTTTCTGAAGCATTATCCTCCAGAGGATACAGATTGGTAAGCGGCGGTACTGATAATCATCTGATGTTGGTTGACTTGAGAGATAAAATACCAGAGAACACTGGAAAAGAGGTAGCAGTTTGGTTAGAAAGTGCAGGCATGATTACTAATCATAATGGAATACCCAAGGATCCTCGGCCTCCAATGCAAACAAGTGGTCTTCGTCTCGGAACACCTGCAGTAACGACACGTGGTATGGGAACTAAGGAAATGGACAAAATTGCAGATTGGATGGACAGAGTCATCCTTTCAAAAGGCGATTCATCGGTTCAAGATGAAGTCAGAGAAGAAGTAGCAATTTTCTGTTCTAAGTTTCCTTTACCTCACTAAATTCAGACTTTTGAGTCGATAGCAAACCTAATTAACGTGGTACTTAGAATCCTGTTTAGATGAGGCGTGCTGTAGCAATCCTGCTTGCCATTCTTCTACTGTTGCCAACCAGTGCACAAGCAGAATGGGCTATGTTTGGCAAGGATGCTAACCACACCGGTGTGGCAGAGATAACCGATCGGACTATTCAGAAGAGGACGCCGGTTGTGTCCTGGGACCGTGGTAGTTCTTCTGAAGAAGTATATTCCTGGGGTACATCCATAGGCAATTTTGCGGCTAATATTGGAGGTGATTCCTATGATCGGGACGTTTTGCACATTGTTTACGTAACAGCTAGAGAAAACGATGATGGAAACTTGGAAGGGTACCTAATAATCAGAGATGGTGGTAGTCCAGGCCGTTTAATGTGGGAGTATGCCTTGGGAGAGGTCGAGGATCAGGAAGGTAATGATTTAACGTCCGATTTCAATGATTTTCAGGTAGCTTATGGAACACCAGCAATCGCTGATTTTGACGATAATGGGTTGATGGACGTTGCCGTTGCAACACCAAATGGAATCGTTTATTTCTTTGAACCTGATATTACATACGATTCACAGAATGAAGAGTATGATGAACAAGATAATGGGGAAAAGTGGTCTTATGAAACAGATCTAACTATAGTTCGTAGCAACCCATCGATCACATCGTTCAATGGTGGTAATGACTTGGTGATTTCGGGAATTGACATAGATCCTGACGAAATAAATGTTATAGCTATAGATGGTGCCAATGGTAATGAATTATGGAAGTTCATAGAAGATGGTACGGAGATATCCTCACCAGCAGTGTTAGTTGACGGCAACACTAAGGTATTCGTTTCAGTTTATAATGGAGGTAATTTGGAAGTATATGGTATCCAAAATGGTGATCCATTATCAGATTGGAATGGGGAGACCATAGCCTCCATTTTAGATCCACATGATACCCCTTCTCATCATCCAATGCTTCCAAGTATAGTTATAGCCGATATAACTACAGATTCGGGTAAGGAACTATTAGTTCCACAACCCTCCGCAACAGTTGACGATGACGCTCAACTTCACTTATTCAAACTAGATGGGACCTATGCTTCTGGCTGGAGTACCTACGACCTGTTGGGTGGGGGAGATATGGATGCTACCCCTGCAGTGGGAGATATTGATGATGATGGAGATTTAGAAATTGTTGCAGTAACTTGGAAAGACCCTGGCTGGTCCGAAGATGAAATAACTCACGTCTGGGCCATTGGAAATGACGCAACACAGGAATGGCATACTGAATATGATACAGAATCAGGTGGTGGGGATTGGGATGATGATGAACATGCGATTTCGTCTCCAATTCTCGCGGTAATTTACAACGATGATGGTGTAAATAATCTAGATGTGTTCACATGCACTACTCCTCAATGTTTTGCCCTGGACGGCAATGATGGACATGATGGAGGGGACGGTAGAGACCAATTATGGGATATCGATTTGGAGAATCGTGACGCAAACAATATGGTCTTCACATCTCCTGCAGCATCTGATGTTGATGGTGATGGGTTGATCGATTTTGTGATTGATGGTGCCGTTTATTCTGCTGACCTTGCCGACCTCACATTGCGATCCTCAGATATTGTAATTGTAGATTCGGATGGCAATCCAGTTACCGAAGTGGAGGAAGGTCAGGAAGTTACCCTTTATCCTATTACCATCCGTAATGATGGGAATCATGATGCCTGGGCCGTAGACATCGAGGTCAGACTGGACACACTTAATGGTAAAGTGCTTCATGAAGAGACCATAGACATCGAAGCCAATTCGGTTCAGAATCTCGCCAATTTCACCTGGGTGGCCAGTGGGCAGGGAATCCATAGTATCTGGGTCATGTGTTTGATTGATACGGATGATAATGAG
The DNA here is from genome assembly GCA_963577905.1 of Candidatus Thalassarchaeaceae archaeon. GTDB lineage: Archaea > Thermoplasmatota > Poseidoniia > MGIII > CG-Epi1 > CG-Epi1. Next base: position 5,083 of record CAUYZR010000057.1, on the reverse strand, counting down.
GAAGTACGTTATGACAACAACAACGCTTCTCGGTATTTGCTTGTAAGACCTCAGTATGGCTTGGAATTGAATATTACTGATTCACTTGAGATTGTTGATGTCAATCAGACTGCAACTTTTGACATAAATATTACGAATATGGGCCTACAGACCGATAATTATACGATATCTGTCACGGTCATGAACCCTGAATGGGACATCACACATCTACTTTCCGTCACTGATGTTGAAACCAATACTACGGTTCAATTTAGTGTGAGTTTTGTTCCCGGTTCGAATGTTACTGCTGCTGTACATGATTTTACAATCACAGTTGCATCGGAAGGTAACAGTAGCCGAACGGATTCAGTGGTGGTCGATATCAGTGTGAATCAGTATTATGGATTGAATGTGGAAATGCCTCTGACGAATCAACGGGTTTTCCCGGATACTACGCTTTCCTATCCGGTCCGGATTACGAATCAAGGCAATGGAGCCGATACTTTCGATCTCTTTACTGGAAATGATTGGGGTGCTGAGATCAGAATTGACAATTCGCCTTCCGGAGAGGTGTTCCTGGGTGCAGGTAGAATGGTCGAGGCCGAATTAAGGGTCACAACTCCTAGTGATAGTTTGGTTGGCGACTACAAGGAGCTTCCTTTCATGGTCATATCGCAGGCAGATTCTAATATTTCCGAATCAGTGTTGAGTAATACCTCGATAGGAATTATGATGGCTGAAGAGGCAATTGTGGGAGTCCTTCCGGGAAGCAAGGCCAGTTTTTCGCTTGAATTTCTGAACCCGACCGATCAAACCGATGTTTTTTCAGTTTCAATAAGTTCAGGAGACCCTGAATGGGATACTACCATATCTCCAACCACCATCTTGTTGGATAGTGGCTCAAAAGGAAATGCATGGATCAATTTCACAGTTCCCAATACAGCTGAACCCGAGACCTCCTATCCAATGGTATTTGCTTTTGGCAACAACCAGACATTGGATATGATAAATGTGATATTGGAGATCGTACCACTCAGCGGCCCCCGTCTCTGGTCCATGGACAACTCATTCTCGGCATATGCCAATCCTGGAGAAACAGTGTACTTTGATGTTCGTGTGGTCAACTATGAGGATCAAAATCTGGATGTGGAGCTAAGCTATCAAGAGGATTTGATGGAGGGCTGGAATGTTCTGTTCAAGAATCAGTCGACCTGGTCCAAATCCATTCCTGCTGGCGGCTCGACTTCCGTTAGTGTGGGGGCAACATCACCCAGTGACGCGGAGGCAATCGACACATTCTGGTTGCGGGTCATTGGTACGTCTTCTGGCTTTGATCCTACCTATTTTGATGCTAATATCACGGTCAATCAGGAATTTGGTGTTTCTATCAGTTCCAAGAGTACAGTAACGCTATTGGGCAATGTCAGTGAATTGGTAAAGGTTGCAATAACTAATACAGGCAATGGACCGGACACATTTGAGGTTGCTTATTCGGGCCTCTGGGTTCAGAATGAAATGGATACGTTTGCCTTCGAGGGATTTGAAACCAAGGAGATTACAATACTCGTCAACTCGGAGATGGTCGCTCCAGGAAGTGAAAGCACGGTTTTGGTACAGGTCAATTCAACCAAGAGCCGGATTGCAGGTAATGAGGTCTTAGATACAACCACGTTATCATTCCTAGTTACTGGGATGATAACCTATAGTGACTGGGGTTCTGGACCCGTCAGTCTGAATCAAGGTGAAACACGTTCATTCGATATCGCAATTCTATCACTTTTTGATTCAGGTGTTCCTACTTCTCGAGTGATAACCGAAGTTGGAGGTAGCGCTGAGGCTTGGGTCTCCTTTGATAACACAGAGGAATACGAGGGTGAGGATACGTTGGTCGTACCAGTTGGTGAGCCAGATATTTTTTCAGTTACCGTAAATGTTCCGGAGGTTACTGCCGCAGGTAATTATCTATTCAGTTTGACCGTGACTGATTATAATAATAATAGTCATGTGTCAACTTTGTGGTTTACAGTCAATGTCATTCAGGATTTCAACATCACGGTCGAAATAATAAGCACACCACCCGCGGTCAACCCAGGTTATAGTGGCGAGTGGTTGTTGGATCTGACTAACAATGGTAATGGTATTGATTCGATAACGATGAACAGCACGGATGCTCCAGAAAACTGGCCTTCCACATTCTCTGATTCAGTTGTGGAATTGTTGTCGGATCGCAACAAGATAATAGTCTTCACTCTGGACATTCCAGAGGGGACCAGTTCTGGAGAGTATTTCCTTTCAATCGAGGCTCAATCTTTAGGTACCTCTGTTTCCGTACCTCTGAATATAACAGTTAATTCCGTCCATAGAGTCTCAGCATCAGTTACTTCCGAGATAGAGCATACTGGCCAACCGGGGGAAACCGTCTATTTCCAATTTGACGTGACCAATATTGGGAATACCAATGATACTGTCTTGGTAACGGCTACTGGCACCATGATGTCTCAGGCCACACCGACAGATTTTGGCTGGAGCACTAAATCCCTTTCAATATCAGAGACTGAAAGTAATTATCTCAAAGCGACCGTACCCCTGAGCAATGATGGTCCCTGGACTGCAATCGTCACGGTGGCATCTGAGGGAGATTCCTCACAGATATCCACCTTTCAATTCAAGTTGTTTGGAGTAACACTTCCTGATGCGGGAATCCGGGATCTGGTTCTGACACCTTCGGATCCCAAACCAGGAGACAAGGTTATGGCTCGTTTTACCATAACTGCAGCTAATGCACCCATTGAATCAATATACTATACGATATACTTGGATGGAACTATAATTGGTGGTGACAGAGCCTATTCTATAGAAGCTGGAGGCAGCAAGTTGATTTCATATTCCTTTGAGGCTACAGAAGGTAGCCATACTTTCATGGTACGACTGGATGTAGATGGTGAGCTCGAGGAAACCGATACCACTAACAATGAAATTCAGCAGTCCATTACAGTTGAGAAGTCCGGTGTCAGCAATCTACCGATATATCTGGCAGTAGTTGCGATAGTTCTGGTTGGCGGAGCGGTGCTTTATCGTTATTCAACTCGGGATAATCGACCTTCAGTTGAAACTAAAATGGAACCAGTTGTCACTGAGTCTAGCGTTACATTCCCCCTAGTCCTGAATTGTATTCAGTGTGGTTCCCGTGTCAGGGTTGCCAGACCTGGAGCCTTCCGTTGTCCTTCCTGCAAGAGTGTTGCTGGCGTGAACAGTAATGGTGAAATCGGTTCCGTTAAGGAGAAATCAGACAAGTCTTCCGGGCCTCCAGAACGACCACCTTCATCCACGGAACGTAGACTTCGTATGGAAGAGGTTCTTTCCAAAGATGTACCAGAAGTACCTGAAGAGCCAGAAGATGAGGAGAGCGAGGCTTCTGAACTTTCAGCATCAGAGAAATTGAAATTGTTTAGACAAGAGGAGGCTGCTCGAGCTCCTGGAATTGTTGAGGAAGAGCCCGAATCTGAACCAGAACCAGAGCCTGAGCCCCCAAAGAAGGAAAAAAAAACAAGAAAGCGTAGGGGCCCACCGAAGGGCGGAAGTTTTGGTCCAACCGTCGGCGGATTCTGATGAAGATAGGTTTGGTCGGAAAACCGAACGCCGGTAAATCAACGTTTTTTACAGCAGCTACCTCAGCCACAGCCCAGATTGGTGATTATCCATTTACCACAATAGACAAGAATGTGGGTATAGCCTATGTTCGAAAACCATGTCCCAGTAAGGAATTAGGGCTGGAGGCCAATCCCAACAATTCACTTTCCGTCGATGGAATTCGTTTCATTCCGATTGAGGTTATCGATGTCGCAGGTCTGGTCCCTGGTGCACATGAGGGAAAAGGAATGGGTAACAAGTTCCTTGATGATCTACGTCAGGCAGATGTCCTGATCCAGATTGTTGATTGTTCGGGGACGACAGATCTGGAAGGAAATACGGTTGAAGGCGCAGATCCCCTGGATGAGATCAAGTTTCTGGAAGATGAATTACACCATTGGATCGGCGAGATTGTGGTTCGTAATTGGTCTCGTAGCGCTCGTGCCGTTGAATCTGGTGAGAAAATTGAGAATTTCCTTTCCGAAAGATTGGCAGGCTTGAAATTTACCAGAGAGCAAGTTATTCTAGCTTTGAGGAAAGCCAAGATTTCCAAACCAGTTATGCATTGGGGGTCCGAGGAAGGGTTGGCCTTAGCAGGACATCTCCAGAAGATCGGAAAACCGATTGTGATTGCAGCCAATAAAGCAGATATATCTTCAAAGGGCAATATTGGAAAACTCGATAAAGTGTCTGCGATAATAACCACTGCGGATTATGAATTGGCATTAAAGAATGCCGCGAAGGTAGGTTTAATCACGTATAATTCTGGTGATTCTGATTTCAGTTTAAATGATGAAGGCCAACTGAGTGATGGGCAGAAGAAAGCGCTTCAGACCATCCGGCAGTTTTTGAAGAAAAATGGTTCGACAGGTGTTCAGGATTGCATTGAAACGGCAGTTCTGGAAAAATTGGATCTAATTGCAGTTTATCCTGTCGAGGATGAGACCCATTTTACAGATAGTCAGGGCCGCGTTCTACCAGATGCCTATCTTGTTCCTCGTGAGTCTACGGCCCATGATCTGGCCTATAAGGTCCATACAGACATAGGGGACCGTTTCATACGTGCCATAGATTGTCGCAGCAAGCGGATAATCGGTAAGGATTATGAACTACAAGACGGTGATATAATCAAGATTGTCGCAGGTTCCTAATTGAGAATAGACGAACTGGATTCACTTCGGGCCACAGCTCTGGTCATGATGCTGGTCTTGAATTTTGTGACCGATCTCAACCATTTTGGGATAATGAACACCGAGACGGGCGATCAGTGGTGGTGGCTGGCCAGGATTGCAGCTTCATTATTTGTTGGAATATCTGGCGTCTCATATTTTCTGGCGCACCGACTGGAATATGATTTCACCAAGACCTCTGGAAGGACCAAGCGTTTGATATTCTGGGCATTCGTGATTACGATTATAACCTATATATTTGAGCCATCAGCGTATGTTCGTTTTGGGGTCCTACATTTGCTGGC
>CAUYZR010000056.1:0-7890 GCA_963577905.1 Candidatus Thalassarchaeaceae archaeon | reverse complement strand
TTCTCCCAAGGAGGAAAAAAAAGGAATTTTTGATACCTCAAACCTCCCCTACAGAGCACAGAGCCTCGGTTCCTCGACATTGCTTGAACAATGGCAGGTGAAGGCCGGGATTTCTTTGGGGACCACCCTCATGCTTCTAATCCCTTATTTCAGTTATTGGATCTGGTTCGTACTTTTACCACCCCTCAGGGTGATTGTCCCCTCTTCACCATCACTCCAGCTCGATGTATTCACAGGCAATTTCCATGAACCTTCCATTTGGGGTCAGTGGATTGTGGAAGGTGGAAGTTATTTTCCCTCAATCCTCGGATTCCTGTTATTTTTCACATATTTCTATTTTTGGAGCAATATGTTCATCCCCGAATACAAAATGAAGCAACACGTGTTCATCACTATCCTCTGGTTCTGGTTCTTCATTTCCTGGGCAATAGGAATGCCGCCCTCTCCGTTTGAGTGGTTCTTTACGGACATCTAGTGGAGGAGTCGACTTGATTGATGTAAAAATAAATCTTGACAAAGTTGGAGAACTTCTTGAATTGGCCGATTGTCGTGCATTATCAAAAATCGAAGTCCTTTCCGGCGGCTGGGCGAATTCAAATTATCTAGTAACATGCGATGATGGAACAAAAGTCGTACTGAAAATTTGGCGAGAGAAAATCCCTGATGCGGTTCAAGAAATGAATTTAGGCATAGATTGGATTGCAAAACACGGGGTGCCAACTCCTGCCCCCCTCAAATTGAAAAATGGGGAAAGTATGTTCGTAGTCGATGGCTTTGCTTGGATTCTGATTCCATTCATCAATGCTCCATGGATCTCACAAGATATTGCTTCATTGAAATCTCTTGGCCTTGCCATCGCTGGCCTCCATACTGTCCCTAATGCAGGACATTTTGGGACCTATTATTCGATGGGGGTCGATATTTGGCCGGAACTTTTTGAACGCGCAGAATCTGAAGACAAATGGTCGCCATTTCTAAGAATGTTAGAAGAAGAATTTATCAAATTAGATGAAAAAAATCCTTTAAATTTACCCAAAGGCGTGATTCACGGCGATCTGTTTCAAGACAATATCCTAGGGCCCCCTGGCGAAGTTTTAGCGATTCTTGATTTTGAGGATATGTGTTTTAACATACTGGCAATCGATTTGGTTGTAGCGTTCATCGGATGCTGCTGGATTGATGAAAAACCGGTCGAAGAATTGTGGTTTTCACTCTTATCTGGCTATGAATCGGTACGCCCACTTTCGCCAGAAGAAAGAGCTGCCTTACCTGAATTATACCGGTACGCCACCCTCTCAGTCGCTGCTTGGCGTTATCGAAAATTTATCTTGGATGAAGAAGATTCGGAACACGCTGGAAGATATTTATTGATGGTGAAAAGATTGGAAGAATCGGTTGAATTTCTAACTGAAATTCGAAAATAAGGGATTTGGGATAAAAAGAAATTATTATAATCACTCTACAGAAGGCAATTCGTGATAGACCTTCGTAGCGATACGGTAACCCAGCCCACAGAAGGCATGCGTGAAGCCATGGCCAAAGCAGTTCTCGGAGATGATGTATTAGGTGACGATCCAACAGTAATTGAATTACAAGAGAAAGTCGCCAAAATACTTGGAAAGGAAACAGCACTCTATGTCCCCTCTGGCACCATGTCTAATATTGTTGCAACTAGAACCCACACTTCACCAGGGGACGAAATAGTTACAGAAGCACACAGCCATGTTTACAGATACGAAGGAGGTGCCTTTGCAGCCCTTTCAGGTTGTTCCATAGCATTAGTCCATGCCAAGAATGGCCTGATGACTCCTGAAGCAGTATCAAATTCAATTAGAAAGGCCGAAGGAAGTTTATCACATTATCCAAATGGAAGTTTAGTTTGTGTAGAAAATACTTCACAAGGAGGTGGCGGCACAGTGTATTCACAAGATACGATGGATGAGATTTGTAAAATTGCCAGAGAAAAGAACTGCAAATTACACATGGATGGTGCACGACTCTTCAACGCAGCAGTAGCAAGTGGAACGGACCCAGCACGAATTGTCCGAGATTTCGACACGGTTTCGATATGTCTTTCTAAAGGTCTAGGGGCCCCGGTCGGTTCAGTTCTAGTTGGCAATAAAGCAGATCTTGCAGAAGCTCACAGATGGAGAAAGATGTTTGGAGGAGGGATGAGGCAAGCTGGAGTGATAGCTTCAGCAGGAATCTACGCCCTTGAGAACAACATAGAACGCTTGAGTGAAGACCATAAAAGAGCCAGAAGACTTGCAGAAGCATTGAATGAAATGCCCGCCTTCTCAATCGATCTCGACACAGTTCAATCAAATATAGTATTCATTGGAACGGGTAAAGGAAAGACGAAGGAAGTCATTTCGGCACTTTCTGAACAGGGCGTTGAGATTCTGGAGATAGACGATTCAACTGTCCGGGCTGTATTTCACCTTCATATTACAGGTGAGGATTTAGAGAAAGCCATAGAAGCGTTCAAACACATGCAATAACCAATCACCAATACTTCTCGACGAGTTACTTGATTGTTTCATTAGAAAGTATTCGTTTCCAGAGCCGTTTTAAATCTCCAGAAAACAAAAGAGAGGTAAACATAAGGTAAAAACTCGCTATTCCGGCCTCTTGAAGTCGGTTTTGAGCACTCCTCCACGCACCCCCTTCTACATACGAAGATGGCCAGATTAAATCTTCTTTTGTTAAAATACGGAATTCTCCCGCAACAAGGTAAAAGATCCATAAGAGCAAAAGAACAACCGTAGCAGCCCTACAAGAATTTCTTGACCATTCCTGATTCTTCGTTAAGAAGCTATAAGTTGAAATCACCCCAGTCAAGCAAATAGCACCACCAAAAACAGTCATAATCCCTGAAAGGGTTGGCACACAAGTCTGTTCACCGCAACTTGTCCACCAGACTGTATATAATATCCGAGCACCCAAAACACAAACACACAAAGAATAACAAACCCTAGTACCCCTAACAATAGCTACCCATTCTTTACGAAGCAATCCCCATATACGTTTCAAATCTCCAGAAAACAAAAGAGAGGCAAATATAAGGTAAATGCTCACTATTCCAGCAGTTTCAAGATCCCTCTCCCATCTCCACCACTGATCATCATCCACTGGTGTGCCTGTTGAATCCGTTGACCAATCTATATCAGTAACGTTAAGACCAAAGGCGATGAAGAGCAAAAGAACAATAGCAGTAGCTCTACAAGAATATCTTGACCATTTCTGATTCTCAGCTAAGAAGCTATACGCCGAAACCACCCCAGTCAAGAAAATAGCGCCACCAAAAACAAGCGCCAATCTAAAAATCCACGTCTCAAGAGCAATCCCCCCCCATTCACCTGTAATTTCAATAGTTTCATATGCTATCAGAGTTTCAAATACTATCAGAGCGCCCAAAACACAAACCAACCCAAAATAAAAACAAAAACCAATACCCACAACAATAGCTTTCCATTCTTTACGAAGAAATCTAAGAATATTTCGAACCCCCCTCACCAGTCGGGCAGGAATCTCTCGTATCCACCTTCCCAGCCGGGCGGGAATCTCTCGTATCCACCCCCCAAGCCTCCTAAGCTGAGTAGGAATATTTCGAATCCATCTCACCAGCCGAATAGGAATATTTCCAACCCATCTCACCAGTCGAATGGGGATATTTCCAATCCACCTCCCAAACCTAGTCCATGTAGCTTCTCCCTTCTCAAATTCTTCGAGAATCTCAAATTCTTCTTCAACTCCGCTAGACACAGCATCTTGTTCCAGAACATTTTCTTCTGGCGAATCAACATTTTCACCAGTTAACGACAACGTTTCTTCTGAAGTTTCAGATTTTTTTGAACGAAAACCCGGTCCCGCCAGGAGAATCGTCAGTGAAACTAAAATGAGTGCACCTAGAATGACCCAGAAGAACAGTTCCAGAGTGTAATTCCAGGCAAGAAACATCAGGAGAAACCGAAACCATCTACGATTTAAGGTTTCTTAGTTTAGACAAATCACCTGAAAATCCTAACGCAGCAGCAATTAACAGAAGTTGGCCCACTGCCCTGATAAGATGTCCATTGGTGGTAAGCCTTGTACCATTGAACGGAACGTCATTAATCCACATGTAGAAATTTGCAGGATAGACCGCGATCAAGAACAGGGCCATCAAACGCCCCGCAATCTCACGAGTTTCAGGATAGATTATCCCTAGCCCTCCTGCGATTTCTATAACACCTGTAAGATAAACCAGAAACAGTGCAAAAGGAAAATAGGGTGGGACAATTTCCACGAATTTCTGAGGCCCTCTGAAATGTTCGATACCCGCTATAACAAAAGCAATACCATAGACAAATGCGAACAAATGAACTATCAGAGAATCCAAATTATCTCCTGACTTTACCTAATGCATCCTCTACAGAAACCCTTGACTGGTCCTTAGAATCCCTCTCACGAAGGGTAACCGTACCGTCTTTCAGGGTTTGGTGATCAACAGTCATAGAGAAAAATATACCAATCTCATCCGCTCGTGCATATCTACGTCCGATTGAACCCGCCTCATCGTAATAGGCATCGATGCCCTGCTCTTGCGCCTTCGCGAATATAATTTTGGCCGAATCATCCAGCCCATCCTTTGTCATCAAAGGAGCTACAAGCAGATCATAGGGAGAGGTGTCTTGGGGGAGAGAGATCCATTCCCGACTATCGTCAGTCATCCAGGAACTTTCCAAGAGGCAGTACAGAATACGATCAAGACCAAACGAGGGCTCCACTACATTCGGATAGACCATTTCCCCCTTCCTAACAGTTTTCTGGTTCATGTGGTTTTCACTCAGGGTTTTTCCATCCACAACAAAACCTGGCTGCAGTTCCACATCTTTAATCGCCTCTAGAATATTTTTTGCATCTCCCTTGAATTCCTTACCTATACTTCCCGCATCAGGAACCCACACTTCAGTTTCCTTCTCCGTGCCTGGAACCATAACTCGAAATTCCTTAGGAGAGGTATTGCCATGCGCACTCAAGTCGTAATCGCCCCTGTGCGCGACCCCGACAACCTCGACCCAACCGAGGGATGTGTGAACTTCCCCGTCCCAGCAGTCACTGGAGTAATGAGCCATTTCATTCGAACCATGCTGCCTGAATCTCAGTTTTTCACTTGGAATCCCAATGGCCGTCAGGAACGACTGAGCTCTGGCCAAATGTACGGCCACTAATGACGAGCCGAGCATGCCTGAGCTGAACGCCTTTCCAATGGTTGTAGTGGTTTTCTTCTCTTTAGCAGGCACGAGCGTGATATCCACATCCTTCAATGAGTTAGACAGTCCAGGCTCGTCGCCTGGTAGAAAGAAATGTTCGACTTCCATTTGCGTAAATTCGCGCATTCTCAAAGGCCCCTGTCTTGGAGATATCTCGTTTCTGAAGGCCCTTCCGATTTGAGCCCCAGCAAAGGGCAATTTCCCTCGATTCTGCCTCAGTAGCCACGGAAATGCCAGAAAAATACTTTGAGCGGTCTCAGGCCGGAGGTATCCTGGTACACCTTTGCCAGAACCAACCCCTGTCGAGAACATCAGGTTGAAGGCCTTAAGTTCAGACAGTTCAGCACCACAATTTGGGCAGGACACTTTTGAAACAGCTTTAGCTAAGTCCTCTCTGGTTAAAGCGTCACCATCCTCTATCAGATGATCTGCCCTGAATTGTTTCCCACAATCTGGACAGTTAACTAGTGCATCATCGAATTCACCCAAGTGACCCGATGCTTGGAACAGTGTTTCCGGACCAATCAAAGCTCCATCCAGCTCTAGACATCCAGCATCAATAATGTAGTGTTTTCTCCAGACCTCAAGGATCCTTCTTCGCATCCTGACTCCGACAGGTCCATAATCATAGAAACCAGCCAGACCTCCATACGCATCAAATGCAGGCTGGAATATCCCTCGACGGGTAGCAACTGCGGTTACTTTTTGGAAATCCATTTTAGTTTCTCCAGCGTACACCTAGAATCTCAGCATTGGGGCTGAAGACCGACTCGAAGTTGTCCTTCGCAGCTCTTGAGAGCAGGACCCAACCACTTTGGTCCAGATTGGAATAAGTTGAAGTTCTATCCTTATTAAACATATCATCGAGTCCGAAACAGGCAATCGACAGGATTTGCTGCAAATCAACCAAATCGAATTCTTGCCTTACGAATCGGATCTCGTCCAGTATATTTGCCGTACACAACATTCCATTGTCAGTACCAAAACCGACATCGATTCCCAGTTCCAGCATTTTTGTTAGGGGAGGGAGATTTCCGAAATAGGAATTACTTCTAGGGCAAACGACGATAGAGATTCCTGCAGATCTCACAGCCTCAAGATCATCGTCTGTAGCGTGACACATATGCACCAGAAAATCAGGTTTAAGATCGATTATGGCCTGTATCTCTTCGTGCTCATTTTCGGAATGATGAATTCCAACCAAACCATTCCTCTTTCGGGACTGTTGGACCATCTCAACAGCCATATCTCCAACATCAGTCAGACTGCTTATTCCTGCATTATCTCCAGGCAATCCTTCATTTTCTTCAGGCCGCCCTAGGAGAATCAACGTACCTGGATATTCCATCTCAGGAAAGACATTCAGACCAGCCTTTCCACCTTCTCTGAAATCCATCACTAAACCAGTGCCAGAGGCAATAATCTCCTGCATTCCAGCTAGAATAGACGCTTCTGCAGGATTGGTTTCCAGCCATTTATGTTTCCATCCTGAAGGACCCACAAGTTCAGCCAGAGCCAGACTTTCAGGAACTTCATCACGTGCCAGTGTATCACCTAAATGTGTATGGCAATTACGGAACAAAGGGACGATGATACCATCCTCCTCCCCATCCAGCGCGTCAGCTATGCTGCAAGTTTCCAGATCTATTCCTTTTCCAGTGAAGCCATCTTTAGTGAAGACCGGTCCTTTCCAAAACATTAGAGCGCGTCAGCTATAACAGGAGCAACGGAGAATCTGGTGTAAACCCCTTCCAAAGTATCGGAACTCAGAATATCATCACAAACCCTCAGCCGGTTGGCCGCATCCTCGATGAATAACCCATGAGTACACGCTGCCAGAATTCTCTCTGCTCCACCATCCCTTAGAATGTTAGCAGCGGTTGCGATGGTCCCGCCGGTCGAAATAATATCATCCAGAATAACGGCAGTACATCCTTTGACATCCACAGGTCCTGAGGAGGTCTCTACAGTCCGGCCATCAATGCGCACTTTCTTCATGACGTGGACAGGGACTTTGAGCATACTTGCTGCCAGAGTGCAACGGGCCTTGGCACCCTCATCAGGAGCCACGACCATATCGGGTTTGAAGCCTTTCAGATAGCGTACAACTTCTCTGGATCCATTGATATCGTTGGCTTCGCAACCAAAGAAGTCCAGAACCGCAGGAGTGTGGATATTTATGGTAAAAATCCGATTACACATTGAACCAAGAACTCCAGCGATGGCCTTTGCGGACCTCGCCTCTCCTGTCTGGAAGATTCTCTCCTGCCTGGAATAGCCCATGTAGGGTACGACACAGGTCACGGTCTTCGCTCCAGCTTCCTTGACAGCCTGGAGAATAAGCAACAGTTCCACGATTTTCTTATCTGGAAATGTATTCTGGACGACCACCACGTCCTGTCCATGAACATCCATCAGAATTCGAATATATCGTTCACCATCTGGGAAATGCCGATTAACAACACCACAGAATTCAGCGTCCATTTCCTCAGCCAAAGAGGCACCCAATCTCTGGTGAGTTGAACCGCTAATAACGTACATTATTTTCCGAGTAGAGGGGTGATAAAACCACTTGTGGGTTTCATTCCAGAGAAGCGATTGCTTCTATCTCCATATCAGCAGCCAATGGCAGCCC
>CAUYZR010000055.1:0-7982 GCA_963577905.1 Candidatus Thalassarchaeaceae archaeon | reverse complement strand
AAGAATGCCACAAAAATATTGATGTTTTCATAATCTATATCTGAGAAGTCGTTACCATTTTTATCTTCATGGTCACCACCAGTCCATATGGTTGTCAGCTCTTTAACTTCATGTGGTTCAAGTTCTACATTTTCTTCGAAAGCATAATCCAAGAAACCGAAATGATAGGGATCACCATCATAATTATTGTATCTTGATACTTTCTCGACAATATAGGCCCGGACATATCCATTAAAAGTTGGATCTCCCAGAGCCGCATCCTCATTCCAGGTCATAGTTACACTAACTCCGAGCTGGTCAGCCCCTAAATGTTCCATCTGAATATCCAAGGATATATCTGTATCATCACGCTGTCCACAGTTATCTATGGCTTGTTCATAATTTGAAGTGTCTGATTGCCCCCCTGATACTTTTTCATCATTTCCATCAAAAATAACTGTAGGATATCCCGTAACGTCTGGGTAATCATCCATTCGTTCTTCCGCCTTATCATTTACATCAGTAATCAGAGCAACAAAAAAGAATTGGTCGTGATAATAGGGTTCATCCGGTATATCTTCATAGATTTTCATGAGATTCTCGGCTGCACTGGGGCAGTAAACACACCACGTAGCAGTAAATTCTTCACCAAAGACTGCATGTGTAAAGTCTTCAACTGGTAATTCAGCAGTTGGATTTGGCTTGACTGCAGTCAAACACAAAATCAAGGCAATGGCTATGTATTGAATTCTTCTCACAATAGGTAGTTAACCTTTCTAATTAATAAGTTTAACTCCTCCCCATTATCTTTATAATTTCAATAGAATCCTCGGCTTTGAATATCGCACTGCCTGCAACTAGAATGTCTGCTCCGGCATTTGCCAGTCTCTCTGAATTTAAGGGACTAACCCCTCCATCCACTTCAATAATCTTGTTTGGATAAGCCTTCTTGTAATATCTCACTCTTTCTACTGCATCTTCATGAAAATCCTGACCTCCATACCCTGGCTCTACAGACATAACCAAAATCAGATCTGCTAAATCAATGAATGGTTCTATAGATTTCTCTGGAGTCGATGGATTAAGAGCGATCCCCGCTTTCATATTGTTTTTTTTAATGAACTCAAGCGCTTTTAGAGTATCATTTGCCTCAACGTGGACCGAAATAATTTCCGCTCCGGCATCTCTAAAATCTTCAATAAAATCAATCGGATCTGTAACCATTAGATGAACGTCTAGAGGCGCTATTCCAGCAAGTGATTTGACTAGGTCTGGTCCCATTGTAAGATTCGGTACAAAATGACCATCCATAACATCCATGTGCAGATAGGCCGAGTGTGGACCTACCATTTCAGCAGCTTCCCTCATTCTGCCAAAATCGGCACCGAGCATAGAGGGGGCAATATCAACCACGTAAAGTCCTCACAACGGTATCTATTATAAATTTCCGAGATAAATCGGCTCTTCGATTTTGTACTATTTTAATAAATGTCTCTAATTGAGATGATTCAGTACGCCACCATTTATCGTAAAATCCATCTATCTGATCCAGGTCCCATAAAATCAATTTAATCTGTGATTCAGGGAGTTTGGGAGCATTCCTTGCATGCCCTAGATCGCTCTTCAGAATATATTTCATCTTATTCAGCACTAATATGTAGAATCCTTTTGGTCTAGCATTTTCTCCGCCTTGATTCTTTATTATTCCTGTATCTAAACACCAGTCATGTTTAGCCAGTTTTCCTTCTTCGTCCAAGTAAACTGGTAACCAAATTTTTTCAGAGAAAGGCGCGGGATTATGGGGGTTTAAATCCTCAGTCTCAACCTCTTCTTCGGAGCTCATCTAATATTTTGTCGATAAAGTATACGTTATTAACTTTATCATCACAGACTTTTTATTAGAGTGCTATTATCCCTATATGGGGGAGCATGGTGTAACCTGGCAGCATTGCGGGCTCCAATTATACAGGAATGATTGCTACAGGGTCTGCTGATATCGTGATGAATGATTGGAGCTATGACCTGTGCAACTTTGAGCTCCGGCTCAATAGGTGAGACCCGCCGATCTGGGTTCAAATCCCAGTGCTCCCACCACTTATCCAATGGCCATCTATGAAAATATCAGGAATTTATCCTAATTCAGTCCATATTTTATTAAATCTGTAAAACGCAGATAATGTACAAACTATGGCAAATGTATAACACATCAAGGTCATATAATTCCAATCCAGATAACCCTCTGAAAAATATTGAATTATAGGTACCATTACAAGTACCACTAATCTATCTGCTCTACCAAGTAGTCCGGCATATTCCCTTCCGGCGCCAACTGCCTGGGCTTGTGTCCCCATATATGAGAGCATCAATATCCCGATAATTGCCGCAAAACCTACAGTAATCTCAACCAAAGGACCTAGGGCAATACCTCCCATGATTATTATATCTGCAACACGATCTAAAGTATGATCTATTAAATCACCTCTCCGACTTGATATTTCTCTTATCCTGGCCACCATTCCATCCAGAGCATCAAGAACGGCTGTCAGAAAGACCATTAATGCTCCAAATAGTAACCAATCAGTGTTTTCCAAGTCGGCCATATAAAATGAATATCCGGCGCCAATGGCTGTAAGAAGGGAAAGAAAGCTAATTCCCATTGGCCCGATAGGCATTCTCTTTGCCAGAGGATTGAGTATTTTCGTTCCAAAATCCCTAAAATCATCAGCAACCATTAGTACCATTCCATTATTCTTTCGGAGTAATCAATAGTTTCATCTAATTTAACTTTTCCATCGAAGAATTGTTCGAGAATCTCAGCTGCTTGTTCACTCGTACAATTAGTGGTATCCAATTGAGCTACTTTAGCTTTATCGAATATTTCGATTGCCTCCGAATAAATAATACCAATTGCTTCAGCCTCAAGATTTTCTTTGATTTTTGATTCCGAATAATTTCTTTTTTCCATACGTGATTCTAGAACATTGGGATCACATCTCAACACAATTACTTTTTCAACATCTTTCAGGGTATGAGAAAAATGCCCCTCTACAATAAAAGTATCACCTTTTTTTTTATGAAACACATTGTTCAATTTTTCGACATCGATTAGCCATTCCTCAGAAGTTGTCTTTTCTTCCGATGCTTCTGAATACAATTCTGATAAATGGAATGTTTTTTTGTTTAATGCATTCGATATGGTGGTTTTACCCGTTCCCGGCGTACCGGTAAGGGCATACCTTACCATTAAGATTGCAATTCCTTTTCAGCTGCTGCTTTAGCTTCTCTCTTTGCCTTTGCTTTAGCTCTTTTTGTTCTTTCTTTAGAAGTGAATGAAGTGGCATTTTCCATGAATCGATTATATGCTTGGTGAGCTGCAAGTGTATCTTCGGGACTTGCCTCTGGTTCGGTCTTGGTCTCCACTTGGATTTCAGTTATAGATATAAATTCAACTTTTATTGTTGTGATGTCTTTGAATGATCCTGAAAATAAGTTTCCATCCACATTAATTTCTCCAAAATCATCTTCCATTAAAGATTTTAAGCCACCATTTTCTAGTGATTTACCATGTCCTCGCTTTATTTCGAAGCTATTCATGTATAATCACTCTAAAACTCTGTATTTGTATTTTGGGGTTATAATTTCAGATCCCCTTTCCCAAATTGTTTCATCATACGCTGTTGCATTCGCCTATTGCCACCTAGATTTGACATCATTTTACGACTCTGATTATACTGCTTCAATAATTCTCTGATTTCTTGAGGATCTGAACCTGATCCTTTTGCAATCCTATTAATTCTTGAACGTTTGATAATCTTTGGATTCTCCAATTCCTCTTTGGTCATTGAGCTCATCAATACCTTGAATTTTTCCAATTTATCCTGAGTTTCATCCATTTGACCTTTCTTCATCATTCCGGACATGCCTGGAACCATCTCCATCACCTTGCTTAAGGGTCCCATTTTAGTCAGTGCCTCCATCTGTTCCCGCATATCTATCAAGGTAAACTTTCCAGATAACATTTTCCGGGCTGTATCTTCTGCATTTTCAGTATCAAGTACTTCTTCTGCCCTTTCAAGCAGTGTTTGAAGGTCACCCATTCCCAGCAAACGGGATATGAAGCGATCTGGGTCCAACGTTTCTAGACTCTCTAAACTCTCTCCAGTCCCTACAAAAACGATTGGCGCTTTTGTAACAGCGACAGCTGATAATGCTCCACCGCCTTTTGCAGAACCATCCAGTTTAGTCAATATGACACCAGACACACCTACAGCATCGTGGAATGCCTGTGCCTGAGGTCCAGCTTGCTGACCTACAGTGGCATCCATCACCAATAATATTTCATCTGGTTTTACAATCTTTGATATGGATTTCATTTCCGAGATCAATTCCTCGTCAAGGGCATGTCGGCCGGCAGTATCAACTATAATTACGTCCAGTTCCTTGAATTCATTTAATCCTTCTTTAACTACTTTCTTAGCGTCCTTATTATCCGAAGAACCGAATACAGGGACTTGGATCTGTTCACCAATTTGTGATAATTGATCAAAAGCTGCGGGTCTGTGAACATCTGCAGCAATTAAACCCAAATTCAGTCCTTTTTTCTTGAAATGCTTGCCCAATTTCCCCGTCGTCGTAGTTTTTCCTTGACCATATAGTCCAACCAACATTATCTTTTGAGGTCCCAATTTTAAGCTACGTGATTTACCTAGAGCATTTACTAATTCTTGATGAACAATCCTGACAACATGTTCTCTTCCTGTCATACCGGCGGGTGCTTTTTCTTCAAGTGCTCGATTCTCTATTGTTTTGCTAAGATCCAATGCCAACCGAACATTAACATCAGATTGAAGCAAAGCTCTCTGAATATCCCGTACTAGTTCCTTGATTAACTCTGGAGAAATGTGACTCGCACCTGCAATTTTTTTCAGGGTATTGCGTAAAGCATCACCTAATGCATCAAGGACCATTAATTTGAGCCTGAGTAGTCAGTTTTTAAACTATTGCATTGGTGATTTTACGGGAATTGACAAACCGAATTCTATGATTAGTTGGTTAAAGTATAAGTTAATCGTTGCTTACCTGCTCCTTTATTGTCACGTTTTACAAATTCTACTTTACCTATCTCTTTCAATGAACGAACATGGGTACCGGCACATGGGCAGACATCTATATCTCCAATACTGATTACTCGTAATCTAGTTACACTTTTTGGTAATAATTTCCACAAACCACTGGACATACTGGAACGAATCTCGGGATTTCCTTCTAAATCTGATCGATTAGCCTCTGAGATTTCAACATCGATATTCTTAGTAATATATTCATTGGCTAGGTCTATCAAATCATCTATCTCATTCATGCTTAATTTCAGTGGTTTAAAATCTATTCGGGACTTGTCAAATCCTATTTGATTTCCTACGGTATCAGCATCATACAAATCACTCACAATAGCAGAAACAAGGTGTTGAGAGGTATGCATTCGCATATGTGTATATCTTCGTTCCCAATTCAATTTACCATTTACAGAATCACCAACTGCGGGTAAATCACCTTCGACCATATGCCTTATCCTATTCTTTTTGCGAACATCATAAACCATACTCTCTCCGTCTTCCCAATTCAATATTCCCTTATCAGATGGCTGTCCACCACCTAAGTGGTAGAACGCAGTCTCCTCAAGCTCTACAATACCGGGATAAACGGCTGTAACTTTGCTCTGAAATTCCTTTTTATAAGTCCCATCATGTGAATTCATATGGTACTGCAGAGTCATAATATTACTAGTAAAAGTGGCTATTTATTGACAGTGAAACTATTAAATGGATTATTCAATCGGTATCATAGAGGTAAGACATGAATATCCGTGTAACGACAATAACATTAGCATTATTGCTGATACTAAACAGTGTGGTCTTGGCAGAAACCACAACACAATTTATTCGTGATGGCGAGGAAACATCTGAAGTCACATTGTATCTGGAGGAAGATGTTACAGATGATGGAACTAAAGTTGAGTTTCCAAATGCTGAGGTTCTAGACGCATCCTATGTAGTCTCTGGCGGAGCGGATCAAGATGGAAACTATGCTGAAGATGTATCTGTAACCATTAGTGGTACAACTTGGCAGTACAGTGGCGAGGGATATGGGCCTTTAGGTCAACAAAATGGATTTAGTGATGGGGCTTCTAAAAG
This sequence comes from Candidatus Thalassarchaeaceae archaeon, assembly GCA_963577905.1. Classification (GTDB taxonomy): domain Archaea; phylum Thermoplasmatota; class Poseidoniia; order MGIII; family CG-Epi1; genus CG-Epi1. The sequence goes on along the minus strand of CAUYZR010000055.1, from coordinate 1,812 downwards.
GAGCGCTAGTTTTAGTGATGACGAGGGGGGCGAGACTTCAATAGAATTATTATTGCCCGTCAATGCGACAATTACTGACGCTGAAGTTACATTGGCTGGACTCCCCCCTGCAGGTGAATTAGGAGATTATCAATTAACTTCCGAGAACACAAATGGAGGATCATATAGCACATATCCCAGTGTAGTTATTGATGGTTCTGACACTTTTGCAGTATGGCAGGATGACGGAAATCTGGAGAATAAGGACATATCCAACCTATATAAAATTCTTTTTAATTCCAGAGGTTCAAGTTGGGATGACCCTATGGTTTTGTACAATAATGATAATAATTATGTACTGAGTGAACCAACGATTGCAGGAGACAGTGATTATCTAGCAGTTTCGTGGCTTTCTAGTGGAAACTTACAGGGGATGTATTCAACCAATGAAGGAAGTTCCTGGAGTGACGTTATCACTTATGATTCAGAGTATTACATTTATTACCATGACCTAGAAGTGGAGGATGAAGAATTGTACCTGACTTTGTCCATCTATGCTCCAAATGATGACGGTGAATATGATTATAAAATATACTTCTCCAAATCAGATGATAATGGTGCAACTTGGACTACGCCCCTAGAAGTTTCCGATTCCAATACGGCTTCTAGAAACATGTATCCCAAGATGGATGTTGATGGAAGTGATGTGCACATCTCATGGTTGGGTTCACCCTCAGGAACTGACCTTTTGATTTATTATTCCACATCGAGTAATGGAGGCAGTTCTTTCAGTACCGGAAGTCAATTGAGCGGAACTGCAAATACTATAGATGTTGATGTCACTGTTGATGGAGAGAGTATTGTCGTTTCTTGGATAGAAGCAGGAACATCTACTGACGGAACATATGTGGTCAAAGCAAGATCCTCCGCTAATGGGGGTTCATCTTTTAACTCAGAAATTACGGTCTCCTCTGCTGATGATGCCGATGTCAATGCGGTAAGGAGCACTAATGATGGAGGTAACAATTTCTACATATCGTGGACCCGCACTGATAACAATGATAATCTGAACATTGTGGTCGCAAGGTCGGCTAATTCAGGAACCAGCTGGAATTCGGCCGTTGAAATTGATGGCGTTGATGACGCTGAGCAGAGGGGACTGGCATTCATCGATGCAGATTCCTCAAAGATTGTTGCCCTATGGGTCGACGTTTATGATGGTGATGGAGCTTCAAGTGATCCTGATATCTACTGTTCCTATAGCTCAAATGATGGTAGCTCATGGTCTGATCTGGAAGAAATAGGATCTGATCAATATTATGAGGCAGATTCCTTTGCACCAGCTCTAGCCTATTCTAATGATTATATTTATGCAGTATATTGGGATGGAGGCGATAGCGATCCAGAAGGAGATACCAATGGAAACGATGTAATGAATGATGATGGTGACATATTCTTTAGAAGGTCAGCAGACGATGGGGAAAATTGGGATGACGTGATCGTTATTTCGAATAGTAATACAGATGGTATGACCTATGATCCTCCATCATACCCATCTTATTACTACGCATATTATCGATCAGATATAGCAGCCAGTGGTTCCAATGTATATGTAGTATGGTCAAATTATGATTACGATAATGCACAATACGAAATTAGGTTTTCAAAATCTACTAACTCGGGGAACACTTGGTCCGACGTTTCCATCATAAGTTCATCAAGTGCTGATACCCTCAATTCATATGGCCCCACTATAACTGCGAATGGAAATGAGGTGTATGTTGCTTGGCAGGAATATTCATCAGATACGTCAGGATTTACCTATAATATTGT
>CAUYZR010000054.1:0-7993 GCA_963577905.1 Candidatus Thalassarchaeaceae archaeon | reverse complement strand
TTTGGATACAGGGTTTGATAGTCCAGTAATTGGGTCCCGAGAGCGTGCGTATCTCACGGATTTTCACTGAATCACTTCCTCGGCCGTTATCCCAACCTCGTTCCGTAGCTGATTGTTCCTGAAGGGAGTTCTCCCGATAAAATCAAAACTATCTCCCTTGGCAAGGATGTGAACCGTCAAACCAAAAATGGAAATCGGTTTTCCAGCATGGCCTTCGGCATAGCTAGAGTCATCTACTCCACTACCATCCAAAATGGAAACGGTTCCCTCACCCATAACTGAAGCTAGGTTTCCGTTTTTGATATAGAGCGCGGTGTTCTCATCGATACCCACACCCAGATTCCGGGGATGTGACATAACTGCGGCCATGAGTCTGTAGATCCGGTCTCGCTCCCTGAAATGCTGGTCTATTATCACGTCCTGGATCAGGTTCAATCCTGCGGAAAGCCGAATTGATCTCCTGCGAGGGTATGTAAAGGGCTTTCCACCGGCGACCATGATTGAACTTGCAAGGGATGCTCCGGCACTCGTCCCACCAGTTGGGACTCCCTTCTGGTACTGGTTCACTAGGGCTGTTTCCAGCTTAGTGCCTCCGACTGAGGCTGCAAACGTCACCTGACTGCCCCCTGAGATGAAGATCCCGGTGGATTGCTCGATGAGTTCAACGGTCTCCCTAGAATTGGCTTCTTCCCGGGAAAAAACCGGGAGAATCGAAACGGAAGCGGACCCGAAACCCAAAAATATCTTCTTATATAGTTGTCCGATTTTCAGAGGAGTCTGACTGGCACAGGTGATGAGAGTTATGCGACTCTCGGCGCCTCCGCACAGGTCGAAGAAAAAGCGCAGGAGCTGGGCATCCCTGCCTTTTTTTTCAGCTCCGCCAATAATGAAAAGTCTCGTGGTTTTAGGCATGCTATATTACGCTCAACTACGCGGAGTGATAATAGTCAAGGCCTACTATAAATCATGATAGTTCAGGCTGCTATTCGACTCAACACGGCCCTATCTTGTAGATGGTACCTCGTTCATGTGTTGTAGTAATGACGTTAGTAATAAAGTTAGTAATGACGTTAGTAATACTTTGTTAACTCTATCAATACTATCTACATAGTAGATAGACACTAGTGACATATGCATTGTTAATCATTGTTATATCATTACTATATATCATTGTTATATCATTGTTACTAATCATCACATCGTAAGCATTTGTTAAAATATAATTGTATGCGTGACTGGTCACACCACCTATCCAAAATAATATACTAAAAATCCCCTAAAGTCAACTGCCTTGCGGTTGGCTTTTCCCGTACATATTTATCCAAAGCCTTCTCAATCCGGGGCCTGTTGAAAGAATAATTCTCACAAAGAAAGGATATGGTTGATTCAACGTCAGGAGGTTTCCATTCCGGAGTGAAGTCCTCAACCGGATGATTCAGAAATAATGACCGTATTTCTTCCAGATTTTCTATTCTCTTGCCTATTTTCTCAAGAGCTTTCTCAGCATTCCCGCATTCTTGCAGAAGCTTGAGTCCCTTCATGGGGCCTATACCATCTATACCTTGATTAAAATCAGTACCCATAAGAATCGCAACATCCACGAGCTGTTCTCTATTGAGATTCAAGGTTTCAAACGACTTCTCGACCTCGATGATCTCGGGCGTGACCTCCACCCATTTCTGCTGTTTGGGAAGTTTTCGTCTACCAGACAGTGTCAAATTGCGAACCAACTTGGAAGCGCCAAACAGAACCGTATCGAAATCCTGTGAGGCCCCGTAATCTACCTTTCCAATACTAAGAAGATGAGCTACCTGAGCCTCACCTTCACTTGGTGCCTGTACCCAAGGAATACCAAGAAGATCCAGAAGCGTCTTGGATTCCTGAATAATGGTGGCATCGAGCTTTGTTGTTTGCTGGGCCTTGGTCCTAGCTGTCTCCATATCTCCAGCCTCAATGGCTGCCTCCCATTGCACCTGGGCCTTGAGTTTTCTCTGCCGGCGTACCTCAAGGACATCCATCTTGAGGGCTGGTGGTTTGCCGTCAAAAACAAGGCAGATCTTCAAACCATTCTCAACCAAATTGGAAAATCTAAAAAAAATACCACTCAAATGACTGGTGACACGCCCCTCTGAATCTGTTAAAAGTGTTCCGTCTGCCTGTCTTATGCTGGTTAGAAATTGATACAACACATTGTAACCATCAATAGCGACACTCTGGCCACTTAATTCTTCTAATTTAATCTTACGTGTTTCGAGCAGAGGGCCTAACTGTATCCCCATCTACCCCTTCACCACACCCATAGGCTTCAATCTTACAACTTTATTCGCTATTCCTGTGGCGTGACAGACGTCAACTACATCTGACACGTTCTTGTAAGCTCCTGGAGCTTCCTCGGAAGCTACACGTGGAGATCTGGCCCGGACATAGATACGATCTTTCTCCCATAGCCTTTTGACCAGATTCTTGGAATCGAACTTCTTGAATGCAGCCTTGCGACCCATCGCTCTTCCAGCTCCATGACATGTTGAACCAAAGGTCTGGTCCATAGCACCTGAAGTCCCAGAGAGAACATAACTTGAGGTTCCCATATCCCCAGGTACAATCACTGGTTGCCCAAAGCTACGATATTTGGATGGGATATCCAATGATCCGGGTCCAAATGCCCTTGTTGCTCCTTTGCGATGAACACATAGGTCCTCACCTGAATGCTTTTCAATTTTAGCTATATTATGAGAAACGTCATAGACGGTGTCCATCCCCAGACTCTTACCATCTCCTCCAAATACGTTGGAAAAAGCCTTTCTGGTAGCATAGGATATCAATGATCTATTGGCCCATGCAAAATTAGCCGCGGATGACATTGCACCCAGATATTCCTGGGCCTCCTTGGTATCCAGGGGTGCAGCAGCCAATTGCTTGTCCGGTAGATCAATTCCCTCTCTCTTACTGGCCCTAAGGACGCAATCCAAGTGGTCTTGGCAGACCTGATGACCGCAACCACGTGAACCTGTATGCATCATAACTACGGCCTGACCTTCAAAAAGTCCGAAGGCTTTGGCAGCTTTTTCGTCAAAAACCTTATCTACTTTCTGAACTTCCAGAAAGTGGTTACCGCTTCCCAGAGAACCAACTTGCTTTCGGCCACGAGTTCTAGCATAATGTGAGACGTGCTCGGGCAAAGAGTTCTCAATGCAACCGTTCTCCTCCAATACATCCAAATCACTTTCCCAGAGGTACCCCTCATCAGCAGCCCATTTAGCCCCTATGGACAGAACCGAATCTATTTCCCTATCTGAAAGGGTTATTTTTCCCTTGGATCCCAAACCTGCAGGAACTTCCTTGTACAACTCATCAATCAGCTCCTTCTGTTTGCTTCGAATATCCTGTTCGACCATGTCGGTCCGTATCAAACGTACACCACAATTTATGTCAAAACCGACGCCGCCCGGGGAGATTACACCCATTCCATCACCTTTTGATTCCGTTCTGAAAGCAGCGACGCCCCCAATCGGAAATCCGTAACCCCAATGAATATCTGGCATCGCCATGCTGAAATCAACTATTCCTGGTAATGTAGCTACGTTAGCTACCTGCTGTATAGCAGAATCCATTCCAGGATGTTTCAGTAGAGCTTGTGAAGAATAGATTCGACCCGGAACCCGCATTTGACCTTCCTTGGGCAGCTCATATACATAATCCTTCTTGGGCACTAACTTATCTTTCATGAGGTCTACTCTTCCGCTGGTTGATACTTAGAAGGACAGCCCATTTGTACTTTTACGGCCTCCAAATACATTTCTCCATTAACAACACGCAGAATCCCTGTAAAGGTCGCTCTCTTGTCCTCTGCAAAAGTGTCCGGGAGAAGAATCGATGAAATGTCGACTCTAAGGGAATAGTTACCATCAACCATGATGAAATCGTTGATCTTAAGATCTGTAATAGTACCATGAACCTGTAAATTAGCTCCATCTTGATAATCACCAGAAACTACTTCCTCTACAGAAACATACATCGATTGTTCATCTACTGTGGTAAAAACCACAATTCCTGTGGCAATCAGAACCGAAAAGGCAAGCAATCCCTTCGACCAGGAAGACCAGGAAGCTTTGGTGCGTCTATCAGATTCCATCACTTTTCAATTCCCTCCACTTTTTCGTTCAATTCCCTGAATCGGCTTGAAAGATACAGAACATAGGCACCTATCGCAACCCAGAATACAGTCATACCTCCCCACAGATAGAACATATCATCATCTGAGGGTTTGTTTATGTCTATCATAAAGGTACTATTCGCAACAATCTCCCCACCTTGGGACTGGGTTACTGTCAAATATAAATTGAAATCAAACTTTTCGGACGTAAAAGTAGAACCTGAAAAACTAACCGAATCTGTGTAATTAGAACTACCTTCCGACAAAGTCAGACTCTTGGAATTACCATCCTCAAAAGAGATGTCTACATCGTAGTCATTGTCTGTACCAGTAACATAAAATACAATGAACCAATTTTCCCCAATCGTAAATAATGAATTATAATATACGTACAGAATCTCTTCATTCAGATTTATGTAACCTCTATTTGTGAAACAATTATCTTCATGACAATATTGCCCTGCTGATGAAAACGGAGCCAAGAACAGCAAGATAACTAGAATTAAACCGATTCTCATAGGTTCCCCATTTTCCTAGAAAATATCACTTTATCCATCACCTCAATTTGCATTCTAATATTCAGCAAGAAAGAATACAGAAGAATAAATGCCAGGATGCCCATATACAACCCTATCCTAAGAGATGGATCCAGACTGTCTTGCTCCGCAGTGCCCACAATAACGGGATGATGGGATCTAAGAAAACGTGACGACAGGTATGACAAAGGTACCATAATCAAACCAGACATTCCCAGAACTGCGGCATTATTCTTGACAATCGAGGTCTCAGGCTGCCTTCGATAAACAAAATAGGCTATGTACAGAATCCACATTGCAAGAGTTGTAGCCAGTCTCATATCTGTCAAAAAACGGGAAACTATGTCCCCACCCCATTCTGCTTTCATCCAGAAAGTTCCAGATGCCAGAGACATAAAACCAAAAACTATCCCTAGTTCAGCTGAACACTTGGCAACCCTATCAGCATAATGAGATTGATTATAGAGATACAGAGCACTACCTCCAACTACCATCAGAAAGGCCAGATATGTGACCAGACCAGAGGGAACATGGAAATAGAACAATTTCTGGGCATTAGGAGCTGTGAAAAATTTGGCAGGACCCATATATATCAGGCCAAAATACAAGGTTACAAGTACCAAAAGAAATCCAAAGAGACCCACCGTTTCCCTCAATTCCCATTTATATTTCATTTAGACTTCCACTCTCGGGGATAAGTCCCTCTTTCCATGATAACCCGCTCCAAGCGCGCAACTTTACCCTTTGATTTTGGATTCTGAGCTATTTCATCTGCATTCACTGTTGCTCTTGCTAACGCAATAGCCTCACCCCTGGCCGTCCTTATTGACACTAATTGTCCTCTCTTCATGCTTTTAGATACGGAAACAACTCCGGGAAATCCAAGATCCGCACCATGGCACAACGCGTCTACAGCTGAATCCTTGATATCAATCAAAGGCAAATCCACCAGCATTGATTCCAATGGTTTCAAGATAGATGAGATGTGAGAAGAATCACCTGAATCCTTCCATTTCTTGTATTTATCGTGGGCACCGATCAACGAAACCGAATCTTCCAGAGTAAACGGACCTGATTTGGTCCTTATCAATTGCTCCATATGAGCACCACTTCCCAAGGCCGAACCTATATCTGAACACAAATTTCGGATATAAGTTCCACCTTCACATTCAACCCTGAAAAGAGTAGATTGAGATTTGTGTTCAAGCATTTCAATTTCATAAACTCTTCTTATTCTCAACTCTCTCTTTACTGCTGCCTGTAGAGGAGGTATCTGATATAACGGTCCTGTGAATTTAGTGAACATCTCAGCTATCTGATTCTTGCCTGGGTCCTTTCCATGTTTCATCAAACATACATATTCCTTGGAGGACTCCTGCATTACCTTGATAACTTTGGAAGCTCTACCAATTGAAATTGGCAAGACTCCTGTAACATTGGGATCCAATGTACCTCCATGTCCGGTTTGCTTCAATTCAAAGGAATCCCTCAACCAGGCCGCGACCTGATGGGAAGAAGGGCCGGCTTGCTTGTTGATTACAATGACTGATGATTCCATGAGTTGTTCTACCGAACGTTCAGTGGGTGGAGTTCCATAAGGGGCACTTACAGTGTTACTAATCTTGTACAAATTACCTCCCAAAAAGCCAACTGAATAAACCACTGGAAGAAACAGACTGATCAGCATCGTATAATTCAGCCAGTTTTTCGGGAGACAATACTTTCATCGAAGTCGGATCTATCTTTCCCAATGAATCCAATTCATTCTTGTCCAACCAGACACCATTACATTGTAAACAGACATCAATCTCCACACCATCTGCATGCTCATCATCCATTAATGAACCACAGCTTGGACAAAGTAATTCGGAATCAGAATCTATACCCAAATGTTTGGTTGTCAAATGATGTAATGGGCGATTACCTGTTAAAGTCATTAATTCACCTTTATCAAGAAAAATTCCTGAACAAGATTCACATCTATCGATTTCAACTTTCCAGACGCCTTTCCGCATAATTTCATGTCTGAGCGCTGAAAAGCACCTAGGGCAGTCTCTTTTCATCAATCCGGGGCTTGCTGTGTCTTAGAACAGTCTCTACATATGACCCGAGTTGAATTCCACCCGGGGCCTGTTGGTACTGTTATCTCTTTTTCGCAAAAATAGCACTTTTCTACAAGCGCTGATTCTCTTCCTGTGAACTTAGGCAGACCTCATCACCAATTAAATGATTTAGGGGGGGTCCATAAAAGTTGTTCTGTATAGTTAATTGTTTTATGGGGCCACATAATGAAACCATCAGCCGCTGTAGCTCAGTTGGGAGAGCGCGGGACTGAAGATCCCGAGGTCGCCGGTTCGATCCCGGCCGGCGGCACCACTTCCTTCATGGAAAACAGACGCAACCATGTCCATCGAAAAATATCAGAACGCCCGGAATAGTGCATTAAAGATGATGATGTTAGGACTTGTATTTCTTATCTTTTTACCAGTGGGGATTCCGGTTTCACTAATTATAATTCCATTTCTTGCAGGAAGGGGCGGAGCCAAGGAATTGCCCAGTAATTGGCATTTAACATACATACTGACTGTCGGAGGGGGATGGGCTATTGGGCTAGTTTTAAGTTTATTCGTGATATTATCTTTGGCGTTAGGTCCTTCCCTGAAGATCAATGTTGCGGAGCCCCTGATATTTGGAATGATGGTCATCTTCACCTTGGGATCCTTTACAATAGGTGTTAGAAGCACTAGAGGATTACCAGACAACATAGACTTGGACATGGATAAATGGGCCAATGAAGGAACCGAAACTAGTGATGAGGGACAAAGTTCAATGGTGGTCCCTGATGAACCCAAGGAATCAGCCACCGATAAACTGAAATCATTCTTTGGTGGTCCAAAGAAAAAGGTAGAGAAATCTAAGAAAGAAAACGGAAAAACCAAAAAACCGAAGAAAAAGAAATCCACTCCCAAAGGTAAGCCTAGCAGAGTGTCTGCATTGGCAAGCCGCCGTCGTAAATAGTTAAATAGACAGATTTATGGATTGATTTATGAGCAAGAAAGGAAAAATTAGAATCCTGATTGCTAAACCCGGTCTCGATGGACATGACAGAGGTGCAAAGGTCATTGCCAGAGCCCTCCGGGACGCTGGTATGGAAGTTATTTACACCGGATTAAGACAAAGCCCTGAAGATATAGTGGAAGCGGCCATACAGGAGGATGTACAGTTTATTGGTCTGAGTATACTTTCTGGAGCTCATAGTCATATTTTTCCTAAAGTAGTAGAACTTCTGAAAGAAAGAGGAGTT
>CAUYZR010000053.1:0-8583 GCA_963577905.1 Candidatus Thalassarchaeaceae archaeon | reverse complement strand
CAACCGCTATAACATGGATTCCATCCATATCAGTAGTATCACTTGTTACTGTGATTGAGGCTGAAGGATTGGTATTCTCCTTGATTATTCTGTCACCCATCTTAGGCATGGCTGACTGAGCACCATGCGTGGGTGGTGTGGAAATATAAACCACATTATCATCGGCTGCATCATTTTCACCAACAATCATATCGAAAGAACCGGAACCTGAAACTGAAGCTATCTTCATTACTGAAGGTTTAGCTCCCTTATAGGCATAAACATAAATCTCAGAACCACCGGATGGGCTAAGAACATAGGTTGCTCCTCCCAACTTAGTTGAATCAGTCCAAGTTGATGTTGCAGTATCGTACATGAAAACTGTGGCATCACTAATTGTATTCCCGGAAGTATCCTTTACGCGAACATTCTGGTTATTGGATGAATCTACTTTTGCTATAGTAAAATCGCCTGCAGATGCATTATCTGCAGTGTAGGTGTAGTGACTATCTGATGTTATCCTAACTGCAAATGTCTCGTTAGGTAATCCAGAAAATGAATAATTACCATTGGAATCTGTAGTTGCCGTCCAGGTGTATCCAACGTCTGTTCCAACCCACCATGAATCCTCAACAATTGTAGAACGAATTGAAACAATCGCACCAGTAACGTTACCGTCTGCATCTGAAACACTACCGTTTAGTTCTACGCTACCTGATGGCGCATCAGCCATAGTGACATCGGCCATACTCCCCTCACCACTGATCTCCCATGACTCCAAATGAGAAAGGTAACCAGATTTAGCAAATCGAACTAGGTAATTTCCTGATGCAATACCATTAAAAGAATAATAACCATCTTCAGCGGTTGTAGTGTCTTCTGAATACCCCGTTTCAATGTTCAAAATTGTAACACTTACATCGGAATTTAGTCCTGTGACTGTTCCATTTACATCGTAAGGGTCAGCAGATGCATTATCTGATATTACAAGCCCCAAGAAAGCTCCGGACAAGAGCATAGCTACGGCTAACAAGGCTGTTCGTGATTGACGCTGTTTAGTCATTTTTTGTCACTCCCAAGAGGATAACCTCTAACACGGGGACCGCCGGACAAGGGCGGCATTTATAAAGATTGGCAAGTATTAACTATAGGTTTACGAGTATGTTTTATAGACGATAAATCGATACTTAAGAAACAAAAATAGCTGGTCTCAAAGGCGAACTCTGATTTGCCTTGGATGTCATACTTGACTTTGCTTGATCTGCATTTACAACTGTGATTTTACAGTTAAATATATTGGTGAAAAAATCTACAGCAGCTGATAATATTTCTGCTTCGTCTACTTGCTGGGCATATTTGCTCTGCCAGTCTGGACCTAAGGATGGAATATCCTTTAACACCCATTTTTTCAGAAAATCTGCTCCTAATTTCTTGGATTCTGGCGGTATGGTCGGCATAACGCCAGAAATAAGCTGATTCAGCTTTACTTGACCTCTACCATCTGCCAATTCCCCAGCTGTATGGACTGCGTTCCATTTCCATTCCGGTGCAACGATAAACACGATTTCTTCAGGATTGTCAATTCCTGCAATACTCAAAATAGCTCTTGTGTCTTCTAACGTTTGCTTAACCAAATCTTCACCTATTATCAAGCTTAAATTCGATTTATGGCCTTCAGGGAATGGTTGATTCAGAATGAAATCTTCTTCTCCTGAAAGAGACCAGGCCTCTTCTGCAGTATGAGGTACAATGGGTGCAATCCCTCTATTTACAATCGAAATGTATTCTTTCAATATTCCCACGTGTGGTTCACCAGCTCTTTGGATGTACCATTTGAAATATTGCGGGAGTTCAAAGAAAAAGAGACGGGTGGAGGTTCTAAATTTCAATCTCTCAGATGCTGCATTGGCTTGATGTGCAACACTGGCCATAATCTCACTGAACCATGTGTCAATAGGGTGTGTCGTAGTTCGGCCCTTGCCTTTATTCTTCTTTACAAATGATAGCCAATTCTTCAGTTTCTTACCAGCGGTTTCCGCAAACGAGATCTCCCAATTAGGATCATCAAGACCCTCACCGGCATTGCACAGTGTAAAACGGACAACATCAGCACCATATTTCGACGTCAATTCTTTGAGAGTGAAAAAATTACCTTTGGATTTAGACATTTTTTCTCCATCCACAAGAACCCAACCATTGACAGCAAAACCTCTAGGCCATTTATCTTCCCCGAACATGGCTGTGTGGTTGTACAAACTAAACGACAAATGATTCTGTATCAAATCTTTACCACTTATTCGCAAATCGTAAGGATACCAATAGTTGAATTCGTTTCTCCATTTGATGATCTCAGCTTGCTTTACCCCACTTTCTTCAGCTGCTAACTTGGTATTACCATCACCAAATATTGCATCAAACAAGGACTCTTTGAGTTGCTTTTCATTCAAATCCTTCAGATAATGGGCCACTGTATAGTAGGCCATGTAAATGGTTGAATCACTTAGTGATTCGATAACCCAATTATCATCCCAGGGTAATTTAGTTCCCAAGCCTTTTTCACGAACGCAGGCCCAGTTCTTCAACCATTGGAGAACATATTCAAATTGGCTACGGGCCTTGGAAGGATACAAATCCATAGTCTCAAGAGCCTTCTCAGTAGTCTTGGTCCATTCTTCACTACTATATTCCAAGAACCATTGATTGTCCACTATTTTGACCACACAGTCTGCAAGCCAGCGTGACTCAACAGGGCCGGTCAGCTCATAGTAGATTGTGGCTTTTCCTTCTTCAACCAATTTAGTCTTGACGATTTCACGAGCCTCTTCAACGGGTTTGCCGGCAACATACTCTGTGGAATGAAGCATGATTCCATGATTGAAACTATGCATGTACAAATCTTGTTTAGCCTGTTCCAATTTTTTCCTCTGGGTCTGATTCTTTATCTCCAATTCTTTGCAGAGCTTGGGTGCTGGAAGCGTGCCCATCTCTCCCGAATCCAGAATAGCGATAGGTTGGATTGACTTTACAAATTCATAATCCAGATCCCAATTCTCACAATCTGAGGATGAGTTCTGCAAATCAACAAGGCCCTGGTAATCATCCGGAGAGTCGCTTGGTACGGAGGTTACTATTCCAGAACCAATCGAAGCGTCACAAAATTTAGATGGAAGAACGATTATCTCATTATCAATCTGGGGCGCCATGTATTTTTGGCCGATTAAATCCCTGCCTTGAATTTTGCCCAATTCCTTGACTTTATGTCCTTGTAACTTAAGTTTGAACGGCATTTCCTGAGACATTACCCAAGTCTCATTTCCGACTTTAGCTTTGGTGTAAGTCCCATCTCCGTCTACCCACAAATTGGTTTGACCAAAAACCGTTTCAGGACGCAAAGTCGCCGCGACGAGAAAGTGATCTTTACCTTTGAATTTTAACAATGTGTACTCTTGTGGTGTTTCTCCTTCGCCAGAAAGGCGGTCATGGTCTCCCACAACAGTTTCTCTTTTAGGGCACCACACAACTGGAAAAGTACCTTTGATTAGATATTCTCCAGCCAATAATTTGTTGAATTGCCAACGTATAAATCCATCATAAGGTGGATTCAAACTGGTTGTGATGAAACTGCGTCTCCAATCGACTGAAGTTCCAAATTTCGTTAGGTCCTCGATTGCTTTATCTGGAAAATACTTTGTCCATTCTTCTGGCTTTGAGAATGTTTTGATAAGTGTTTTACTTAGGCCCATTTGCTTTAACGCGTTTATTTGGCCTTTTTCACCCTCCTTGACCCTTTGAGCAGCGGCTACAATTGGAGTTCCAGTACAATGGAAAGCAAAAGGAAAAAGTACATTCTTATTCTTCATTCTTTGATAACGAGAAACCATGTCAGCTCTGAGATAAGTGAATGCGTGTCCCAAATGCAGATATCCATTCATGTAAGGATAAGGGCAATTCACGAAATACTTGTCTTGGTCTTCCTTTGGCTCTGACTCAAAGAGTCGGGCCTCTTCCCATTTTTTCTGCCATTTCTTTTCCAAGGCTTGGGTATTCACAGAACGCGAGAAGAGGGACCCTTAAAAACTTAGACAAAACCATCTAGCGAGAGCAATAAAAGGGTAGAAAATAGGTGAAAAGTAACCAATAGTAATTATAGGACCATTCAATCCGCGATGAACAATGATTAGGTTTGGGCCAGCAGGGATACCTCTTTCCTGCAAAGGAAGAACTATCAGAGATGGAATTGAAGATATTCATGCTCTAGGTTTGCATTGCATGGAAATTCAATTGGTGAGAGGCAAGTATGTTGATGAATTAGAGGACTTTGAGGAACTAGGTGAAATTGCACAATCCCTAGATATTCATATGGCCATTCACGCCCCTTACTACATGGACTTCTTGGGTAATGGATACATGCGCAATAAGTCAAAAAAATTCCTTGAATTCGCAGGTGAAGTTGGGAACCAGATTGGTGCCGGGAATGTAGTCACACACATTGGACCTTATCATGGAATTTCGTCAGAAGAGGCAATCGAGACTCTCATACCTATATTCAAGGATATGCGCAATCATTATTACGCTAACAATTACAGCCCCCAAATCGGTATTGAGTTATCTGGAAAACCTGATCTTTTCGGAAGTGTCAGGGAAGTGGTTGAAATCTGTCGGAAAGTAAAAGGTATCCAACCGATTATCAATTGGCCACATTTACATGCTAGAGGAAATCGCTGGCTGAACGATCGTGAAAGTTTCAAGCGTGTCTTCAATTTCTTTGAGAATTCCCTGGGGCTGAAAAAATTTTACACTCACTTCTCGGGTGTTGAGTTCGATATTGAAGGAAACGAAAGACACTATTCTCCAATCAAAAAGGGAGAAATTAAGTTCGAATATTTGGCAGAGGTCATTCTTGAGAATAACTACAATGTGATAACCATATCGGATTCTCCACTTATGGAACATGACGCAATGTACATGAAATTAATAATGGAACGTGTTGAGGCAAGACGCCAAGAAAGAATGGCAAGACGTGAAGCTTCAGAAAAAATCAAGGAATCAAGAAAGGCTGCTGCAGTAGCTCAAAGCTAAACTGATTTATAATAGCATACTAAGATTAGATGGTATGAGATGCTTGCCTTTGCTGATTGCGGGAATCATCATCTTCTCAGGATGTCTAGATTTCCTTGATGAAGGGGACGTAAACGGAGCACCACAAGCTTCTGCAAACTCAGAGGGTGGTTCTAGCTTCGAACCGAATCAAGAAATTGTGTTCACGGGAAAGGGCAGTAGCGATTCAGATGGCGATGTTCTAGAGTATTTTTGGGACTTTGATAAAAGTGATGGAAAGGATGAAAGTATAATCGGTAATATAGCAAATAATGGACGGATAACACATACATACGAAAATGAGGGCGTCTATACTGTAACACTCACCGTGACCGATGGAAATGAGTTTAGCACTGCAACCACTAAAGTTACTATTCAAGAAGCTACGAGTGAAATCAGGGCAATCATTACTACTGATGACGAAACCGATTCAAAAATGACTGAGGAAGAACGAGTGACTTTTACGTTCACAGCCACTGATTCCGTCTCTGATAGTACTATCACTAAATACGAATGGGATTTCTCTTATGACTCCGCAGGGGGATTCTACGCGGACGAGGAAACAACTGAGCCTGAGACCACATGGGAATTTGATTCCGGGATATACACTGTGAAGGTTAGAATAACCAATGAAATGGGAGAAACGGATGAGGCCAGTTATTCTGATGATGTAGAAATCCGCATCAACTATGAATATACTGATACGAGAACCATAGGTTCGGGGCAACAGGAACACCTTACCCAGGTTTATGGCCTACCGGCCAGATATATCAGGGCTACTCTGGAATACGACGCCGGAGCAGCTCATACTAGTGACCTGGACCTATACTTGTACAACACCTCCCAAGAAAGAAATCCCGACCAGGATGAAAGCACTGATCCTGATGATGAATGTAATGAATGTGTTACCAAGAATTCCACACATGACTCCAGCCAGAGAGAGCAAGAAAATCGTATAGTTCTAGACTACTACAATAGCACTGATCGTGCTTGGTTTGATGAAGCGAGTGAATTAGGTGACTGGTGGTTTGTAGTTGATCATGAAAGAGGGACTAATCCTGAGTACACTATCCGAATAGAAGTGATCTACTGGGAATAATCAGTCTGCCAGAATAACTGCAGCCTTGCTTGTCTGACCATCCAGCATGACGTGCAAGGGTTTGGAAAATCTAACATGCTTAATCGGGCCATATTCTCCCTTTTGCTCTTGCTTATCCAGAATATCCCATTTGATATCACTGGAATCCGAAGTCAGGTACCCCACACTAAATGAAACGATGTTCTGGAAGAAGTGGGTCCCTTGTGAAGCTTCAACTGGATAGTCGCTCATCTCACATTCTATAATTGTGGAAGCGCCTGATATCTGAGCCCAGCTGACGGGTATGCCCAGCCACTTATCCGTTGAGCCCCAGCGGCCAGGTCCAACTAACAAATATGGATTTCCAGAACTTATCAATTTATTGTTCAATTCTTCTAGTTTCTCTACAATATATTCTGTTTCCCCTCTTACAAAATCACGGGGATGAATGTATAGTACATCCCTTATATCCTCAATTAAGCCGTTCCCTAATGCGCTATCCGAACGGCACATTACCTTACCGACCTGACTCTCAATATCAATCTCGATATCAATAGGTTCCCAGACCAAAGGACGGGCTTGGAGAAATGAGAAGCGCTTTGACTTTGATATGGGATCAATCGTAACCGCGAATTCAATTTCTACGGGGCCGCTGAAACCCTCCTCGGCCACTTCCAAGAAAAAATTGATTATTCCTGACAATGGGAACTGCTCATGCTTAGTAACACCGGCAAAAGTCACCAATCTTACTCCGCTCCTTGATAATCCATCATAGATAGCATCATTTTCCGGTGAATAAACAGAACCTATAGGATGTAATTGTCTATCTATTTCAGCTTTGGACAAATCCAGATGAGATAGGTTTTTCGCTGACTGGGTGCCTAACACGGTTTCAGTCTTTGACATATCAATGGCCCAGAATTCTCTCTGAGATGAACGTAAATAGTCTTCAGTTGTGGCAAACTGGAATTGCTGTTCAGGGTGACTCGGTGAAAATCTAAAAACTTTTTCTCCCTCCACAACTGCCTTTCCCAATCCTAAAGCTACAGCAACTACCCCTTCTTCAGGCAAGGCATCACCAAGAGGATAGAAATTTCTTGATCTGGCAACTCCGGAAAAGGTAGGATAAAAGGCATCTCCATGTTTCTGTCCTTCCACCTGCTGAATTACGACAGCCATTTTTTCCTCTTCTATACTATTGGGCGTTGAGGCAATGTATGATTTGGAATTCTTGTAAAATACCGATGCGTAAACCAATTTTATGGAATCACAGATATTCTGTAACCGAATCTTTGGATCAGGATGGTTATTGGACAGCATATAGGTTTCATACACTCCTGCAAACGGTTGGTGCTGAGAATCCTCAAGCAGGCTTGATGAACGAATTGCAACGGGATATTCTATCCTATCTGAGAAAGATTTTACGTCCTCGTAAATTGAATCTGGTAGATCTACTTTCAAAAATTCGGTAGCTATATCTTTGTCATCAATCTGAGAGGTATCCGAATAGGCAATCGAAGAAACCTGTTCATTCCTCATAAATTCATCAAAAACAGATGTGCCAATCACGGCGCATGGAGGGACATTGATCTCGATGTCTGGAAATTCAGATGAAATATCTGATGACGACAAAAGTGAATGAAAAAAAGCAAGACTACGCCCTTTACCACCTAATGATCCACCACCGATTCTTAAGAAATCACGACCGATGTCCAGTACCTTGAGCGAGAAGTCGGCCACCTCCCCTCTCTGATTATGTCTCTGGAAATCTCGCATCATTGCAAGAAGAAACGTTCTAGCCTCTTCTATATCTTCGAAATCACCAATTTTCTTTGGTCGTAGAGCTTTAGCTAAATCAAATTCCGTTCTTGCTCGGAACCATCTTGAGAAGTCGTGACGCTCTCCGTGATATTTTAAGGAGTTGGAATCAATGTAAGGAAGAAGGTCTATCATTTCCTCAATATCTTTTGCCCTGCCAACTTCAATACCCTCTGAATCACAAAACACGAAATCTCCAAAACCCATTTTTTCACGCATGAAGGTCCGAATTCCCTTCAATAACCCAGAGTCAGATTTATCTAGGAAATCAGCATTAAGTTCTTCAGCAATCTTCCTATTCTCAGGTAGAGAAGACTGCATTATAATTGGGACATCATGATTATCCTGATTAACGATTTTTATCAGTTCAGAACCTGCACTTGAATTATGTTCACCCTTCCATGGATAACCTGCATCTGTTATCAATCCAATTATATGCCTGGAATACTGTTTGTAGAAATATTGAGCTTGTTCCATGTCTGTCGCAAGTAGAATCTTAGCTCTAGCTCTTCGCCTTAGAACTTTATGATGCAGACTCAGGCCTTCTCCAGCTAAACTACCTGTCTGTTCCATCAACTCCTGATATAATTGAGGTAGAAACAGCGAATAGA
>CAUYZR010000052.1:0-8585 GCA_963577905.1 Candidatus Thalassarchaeaceae archaeon | reverse complement strand
GTAGTTATTGGATAACCACGACTTATCGTGTTAGTGAACGCCTCCGAAATAGTGAAGTCATCATCTAGGGAACTGAACAGAATTATTGGAGATCCACTTGGTATATAGGGTAAAAGATCCTTCAGAACAATTCCCAGCTTTAGATTTCCTTTTGGTGTGATGCTGGATAGTGCAGTCAGAATCTTGAAAAGGTGGTGTTCACCCCGATCCAGATCCACTTTTTCCACATCTTCCCCATAAATCATCAATGCAACTTTGTTTCTTTCGTCTAAGAGCTGTTTTGCGTATGTTGCAGCTCCTCTGCAAGACATCTCAAGGGGGGTGTCCTTGCCTCCTCCAACAGCCGAAACTTCTCTGGCATCAATCAATAAGATCACGTCCATGACATCCTCTCTCACAGTTTCATTGACCATCATTTTGCCCTTCTTAGCCAGCGCTTTCCAGTTTACGGATCGTAGGGAATCACCCGGAACAAATTCTCTGAGTGAGTAGAATTCTGTCCCTGATCCTATCACGTTGAGCGGCATAGCACCTGACAGGAGTTTAGGGGACCTCGATTTTATGATCTGGTACTCCAGTATCTCAATCTCAGGAAAGACCGAAAAACTATGGACGGTGTCTTCAATTCTTTCATTATAGAAAAGGTCGAAGGCATCCTTGACTCTCATCTTGACAGGACCTAGATGATAATGCCCTCTTATCGGAAGTTTAAGTGTATATTCAAAGGACACCTCTTGCCACGGTTTCATGTAAAGTAGCGTATAATTTGATCCTTTGATAATTCTAGCCTGAGGTGGTAGACTATCATAGATTTCAACGAATCCTAAGCCTAGGCCCGTGTTCTTGACTATGAACTTCACACTCATAGTACCGTCCTCAAAGATGTTGTCTGAGGTTGTTTCCCTTCTTATCGAGACCTTGGGCATCCATACATCAAGAAAACTGGCCAATACTACGAAGGTTAACATTACCAGTCCTGCGCTGATGAACAGGTAGTTAAGCCGGATTAGACCCGCTAAAGTCAGGAATATGGCTCCGCCTGCGACTGCTGCCGCCTTTTTACTCCACATTTAGTCTTCTAGTTGTCCCTGCGTTGTTGGTACCTCTACTTCTTCAAGAATCTGCGAGATTATTTCCTCTGTCTTTACACCTTTGATACGTGGTTCCGGCTTTAGTATCATTCGGTGTCTGAGGGTGTATATACACAATCTTTTGATGTCGTCAGGTATGGCATAGTCTCTTCCATTCAGAACAGCTAAGGCACGCGACAATTTGAACAATGCTTGTGCTCCTCTAGGGGATGATCCGACTTTAACTCTCGGGTCCTCCCTAGTACGATGTATAATCTCGACTATATATTCAATTATTGAGTCATCGACCTGAACCTTTTCCAAACTTTCCTGCATTTTATGAAGTTTTTCAGAGGAGGTTATGGCCTTGAGATCATGTGCGTCTTTTCCTCTCTGCTTTCGCTTGATTAGGATTGCTCTCTCTATAGGCCTGCCAGGATATCCTACAGATAGTTTCATCATGAAACGGTCAAGCTGTGCGTCAGGTAGAGGGTAGGTCCCTTCTGATTCTATGGGATTCTGTGTTGCCAGAGTCACGAAAGGTTCAGGAAGCTTGTGTGTGTCTCCTTCGATTGTAACTTGATGTTCTTGCATTGCTTCAAGAAGAGCAGCTTGGGTCTTCGGAGGTGCTCTGTTAATCTCATCCGCCAATAATAGGTTACAGAACAAGGGTCCTTTCCGGAATTGGAATTTCTGATCTTTTTGATTCCAAATATAGATGCCAGTTATGTCTGCAGGAAGCAAGTCTGGAGTGAATTGCACTCGCTTAAAGTTTATTCCCAGAGTTTCTGCAAACGTGTTGGCCAACAAGGTTTTGGCTAGTCCTGGATTATCCTCAAATAAAATGTTTCCTCCAGCTAGGATACCTACTGCACAGAGGTCTAGAATCGGTCTTTTACCCATAACGACTTGTTCGACTTCACCAAGTACGGCATGCATCAAATCGTGCGTTTCTTGTAAAGAAGGATCCATGATGTAGGTCTGTACTGCACCACTTTGCTCTTCAGTCTCGTTTTCTTCTGGCTTTTCTTCTTCTTTGTCTTCTTTCTTTTTTCCAAATAGGCTCATTTTTTCCACTCTCTAACGGCTTTTTCGACCACATTTAAGGTCATATTCGTTTCATTGTCTATAATAAATCTAATCAATACTGGGTCCTTTAACATTTCTTCTAATTTTGAAGGCGGCAGCATTTCGAATTCCTCTCGTGAAAAACCATTTGCGATCCGTACTTTATCAACGAATACTTCCTTTATGGTTTCTGGATGGGTATAATGTGCGTGTGGCACTCTAAATCGGGATAGTCTCCCCTCATATATGTTAAACAAATGTCTCCAAGGTTTTGGATTCTCTACCATCATCATTGCTATCTGTAGCAATAGAATTATAGAACCTAAGAAAAGTATCCCTAGCGTCTCACTGCTGCTTACATAACCTAAAACACCGAAAAGCTGTACATAAATCAGGGAAATTAAATCAGATTGGATATGTCTACTCTCATCAAAAATTATCGTCTGTTTCTCACCGTTACTAAGGTATTCCATCATCGCCATCAAAAATTCCTGATTATCCAATTGACCATAGTATTCGTTTGTAAAGATACTAGTGTCAGATATGAAGATTACTTTTCCACTTCCTACGTCCGTCTCGGCTACAACTTCTACGCCGTAAGACGCATTCTCTCTATATGTACCCTCTCCTATTCCGCCTCTCCCATCTTGATTATAGTCTATGAATCCTTGTTGAGTAGACCATGCCAGTCCCTCTGCCGAACCAGATTTTAGAGCCAATGCACTAGGGTGGCTCATCATTAATTGACCATTGAACCCCATTCTCTCTATTTCGGCATCTACGATTACAATTGAATTATTCTTAGGATGGATGGATTCCTCCCAATGGTTTGAATCATAAAGCCTAGCCGGTTTGCATTTAGGACTAGAGCTACCACTTCCATCATATCCAAGTGCATCAATTACACCACTTACCATGCCACTACTGGTTGTTGGTTGGCATCCTTCCTGAACAATGTTTGCCCTTAATTGGATACCAATATCCAGGCTCCCCATATCTCCGTAGAATGCTGAGTTGCCATAACCCGAATCATCAGCAATTATAACCTTACCACCAGACTTTGCAAAGGCATGGATTGCCGTTGAATCATATTCACTGTACATCCTTTCAACACCGATAATAATCAGAATAGTCTCATTACTATTGATTGTAGGATCAGTGGAATTTTTTTCAACTTCAGCAATCTTATTGATTATAGCCGGTCTTGATACAATGGTCTTGATTTCGTGTTTTCCATCACCTTTCTGGTCTATATCATTAGCAAATTGAGAGATATCATTCCAATCATCATCATAGGCTGATAGTTGCGAAGGATTTTTGGCATTGGTTATCAGAACGGGATAAACCACCGTAATCATCGTTAGAATAATGAAGAGTGCGAAAAGTTTGGACCCATACTCTTTCCAGAATTGTCTTCTCATTTTTTACTTCCTCATCCCAAATATATTGGTAAATCTTGAGATTTTCCCACTTTTTAGGCCCTGATTCAAATCCATCTCGACTTGATGTAGATTGTTTATGGCCTCTACACACCAGATGTTGTAAGATCCATCAATCATTTCCATCCCGAATTCATCAACAATCTTAGGCTTGATTCCACTATATCTTGCAATCTCAAAAAGTGAGGTCAAAAGTTTGACACTGTGGGCAGGGATAGGCAATGCACCACCCATTACATCTGTAAATTCTCTCACTGTCTGGGTCCTTGTTTTGATGAAACCATATCTGTTTAGAATGGTTAGTAGTTGGTGATAGGATTTGATAATTATTTGCCTATAATCCTCATCCTTGTTCAATTCTTTTTGCATTTGTTTGATAAGGTTGCGAACTTCATATTTGTGTCTCTGGGTCCAGTAAAGATAGTATCCAGTTACCAAAAGGGCGGCAGGAATCCCAACGAACAAGGGAATGTACTTTTCCAGATTAATGGGTTCGACAGCCTCCGGAGACTTAGTTATGGTTATAGCTACATCAGTCGCTGTAAATTCAGTCTCCTGTGGTGTATCATAGAATGCATCAAGTGGTCCTCCTGCAAAGGAAACAGCCACCGTCACGCTAGTTCCATTATGAGGGAATACAAAACTGAAATGCGCAAAACCGTTTGCGTCCGTTTCAAGTTCATGTGTCTCCTTCGCGTCCATTTCAACTCCCTTACCATAGTACATCGTAATCTCAACAGACACATTTGCGAATGGTAATGGACTTCCATCGTCTTCCTGCAGCCACAGAGAAACGTTCACCATGTCTCCAGGGAATACGTTTGCCGGCTCAAAGTCAAATTCTATTTCGCTTGGAACCAAGATACCGTGCATGCGCTTGTAGCTCGTGCCATCTATGAATTCGGTACCATTGTATCCTATATTCAGTTCATGATTATTACGGTATTTCTCAGGCACAGTTCCAACAGCAGTGAATGTAGAATCAGCCATCAAAGAAGTTGATAAACCCTGACTACCTAGGGAAACAGAGATGTCTCCGTCAAGACGGTTTCCTAGATCATCCATTAGTATACCTGTAACATTGATGCTTCCTCCCCTCACAAGTTCTCCATCAAACCAGTCACCTACTACCTTGATTGTCTGAAACGAGCTCGAGCCATATACACCAAAGGAGGTATTCGCTTCTGAACTCAGATACCACTGCGTTTCGTTGAATACTGCAGTTACTTCTTCGACACCTAATATATAATTCGAGAATAGGGTATGGTTCAATTCAAAAGTACCCATATAGTTGGTATAGGTGTAGTATCTGGCCTCTCCTATATCTATTTGAATAGTTTCATTTTGAACTGGAGCACCTGTTTCATCAAATATGTTGCCAAATATGGTTACATTTTCCCCTCTATGTGCGTCATTTGCCTGAAAAGATATCGCTACGGTTGTTTGTGGTGTTACAGTAAGTTCATTTATTATACTGATAACTCTATTACTTTCCACGGTTGAGATCTTGATTGTAAAGAGATCAGCCTGCCCTTCCTCTACAAATGTCATGAATTCAAATCTCCCCGTTTCGTCTGTCGTCACAGGCTCGAGATATCCGTCCCTGAAGAATTTGATTTTAGCTCCATTAAGAGCTATTCCCAATTCATCTACTACCTTACCACTTACGTAATAATCGGCATTCCTCGCAGCTTTGCAATCCCATTCACCCTCCTCTTCAGAAGTTATCTCGCATTTGGTATATTCATCTAGTATAAAAGAGGGAGTTGCAAGAAGTGTAACCGTTGATTCAGCCATGCTCCCCCATAAGGATTGACTATCCATTAAATCTGCAGTGATATCGTGAATGCCCGGGTCTTCTTGTGAAAGGTTTACCAATAAGTTGTATCTTCCTTCACTATTTGTTGTAGCTGAACCAATATACACACCATCCAATTTTAAGTTGACAGTGATGTCCGCGACACTTAGGTTGTTATGATCCGTGATATTTCCTTCCAGCCTTATGTTTCTGGTTCTGAGTTCCTCCACAGGTTCGATGGTGATGCTACTAACACCTCTTATGATAACATCATCAGACATTGTTACATCTGCAGGATGTTCATCATCACCTGAATAACTTGCGATAAGTTTCGTTTTCCCCCAACTGGCGTTCGCAGGAATAGTTAGTTCTATTTCCCAGTCCTGGTTTCCAGATATTACTACTTCGCCAATTACATTACTACTGTAACTGACTACAACGGTTCCAGTTGGTTCTACCCCTTCAACATCACCAAGTATACTACCTCTGATCGTGTAAGTTTGATTTATGTCAAAGATTTCATCATTGTCATCGCTAAAGTTCAATTCCACATGTGCGTCTATTACTCTGATATAACGTGTATGACTGCTATATGTGAGATTATCGTCTCCTTCAAACTCGAAGAACAACTGTTCATTTGAATCGACAGCCACTGGAAGTTGTATTTCTATCGTAAAGCTTCCATCCTCATTTGTTACTTCACTGTAATCATCCCCGTCAAATTTCAAGTCTACAGTTACACTGCCTATGCCAAAATCGCCTTCTTCCATAACAAATCCGCTCACAACGGTAGTGTCACCACTAGAACCGGTAATTGGAACATCCACCTCAATGCTTGTGCTACCTATGACATTTAGGTCTATTGTAGAGCCCCAGCTTTCAACAAGGTTTATAGTATCATTGTAATTTGTATATGGTCTATATAATAGGATTATCCAATCTCCCGCCCTTATTGGGTAGCTTAATGATGAAACATTGCACAAGACTTCGAAGAAACCATCTTCATCGCTGATTCCCTGTCCTATAAGATGAGATGGACTTCCGGGTTCCTCCGATTCGTTCAGGTAACCGTAGATTGTGACTCCAGAATAAACTTGATCACCATCGACAATGTATCCTGACCAGACGAATTCCTCAGTCTTGTTAACACTGCCTGGAGGTTCCTGTGGCGTACCGCTCCTGGCTGGTGGACTTCCCCAAGGTGGATCCTCTTCTTCGAAATATCCATAGACCGGATTTGCTTCTCCCACCTCGCCATCCTCCCATAAGTCGTCATCGGTATTATCTTCCAGGGGGTTAGATGTGTTCCATCCCTGTTCATCATAGTGGATTCTAGGAGTGTTATCATCTCCAGTTATATTCCAATAATAATACACTTCGTAATAATCATTCAGCCCATCATTATCGGAGTCACTATCTTCAGGATCAGTTCGTGAGTTGTAGGTGTCATTCGAAGGAATCACTTCTTCCAGATCACTCAGTCCATCACTATCAGTGTCATTTCTGTTTGGATCCGAAGGGTAATTGTATTGATTATCTACGCCGTCCAGCTCTGTATTCCAAGGATCTATCTCATCCCCGTCCCATAATGTATCTCCATCCGAGTCTTTTATCAGGGGGCTGGTAAGATAAACATTGATTTCTTCTAAATTAGTTAATCCATCACCATCCAGGTCTTCGTCTCCGTCCAATGTTCCATCTGAATCCGTATCGTTAGATATTAAGCTGTATGGCTTTCCTCCCAACTCCCGACTTCTTTCCCAGGTATCATTCAATCCGTCACCGTCCGAGTCCTGATTCTTTGGATCTGAGAGGTATGTGTAAACTTCAGCGCTATCATGCAATCCATCATTATCAGAATCCCAAATTTTCGGATCGGTACATTCATCATCGTTTATTCCATATATACACGTATTTACTTCGTTATGATCATTTATTCCGTCATTGTCTGAATCAGTGTCATTTGGATCGGTGCATTGGTCATTACTTTCTCCATAGATACAATTATTGGTTTCATCGTAATCATTTATTCCATCACTATCAGTGTCATTTTCGTTTGGATCTGTGCATTCATTATTGTCTTCACCATACACGCAATTGCTGACTTCGTCATAATCATTTATCCCATCATCATCTGAATCTGCATCAAGTGGGTCTGTATCGAAATAGTACACTTCGTCCCCATCATTTATCCCATCATCATCCGTGTCCATAACCATTGGATCGGTGAAGTGATTTTCAATTTCTTCCCCATCACTTATCCCATCGCCATCAGAATCAGAATGTTTTGGATCAGTACATTCGTCATCATTTTCACCATAAGCGCAGTTAAAAATTTCATAATAATCGTGTGTACCGTCATCATCTGAATCAACATCATCAGGATTAGTACATTTGTCATTGTTTTCACCATATATGCAATTGCTAACTTCAGTAGAATCAGTTAAACCGTCATCATCGGTGTCATTTTTGTTCGGATTAGAAGTATAACTGTATGTGTTATTCAATCCATAAACTTCATCCCCATCAGATAACCCATCATTATCAGAATCGGGGTCATTTGGATCAGTTCCTTCAGTCAATTCTTCGCCATTACTCAATCCATCACCGTCATTATCCAATGCATCAAGGAAATCATCACTATAATCGTTAGGATTTGTATCATCTGTATCTACTTCAGTTCCATCTCTTATGCCACCGTTATCGGAATCGTCATCAAGAGGATCCGTAGCGCCATGGCCATGAGACGTACTATTTCCATCCTGCCCGAAGATTTCTTGACCATCCGATAGACGGTCTCCATCAGAGTCTGAATCCATTGGATCTATAGTGTTATCAATTTCATAATCATCTGATAAGCCATCTCCATCAGAATCACTATTAGTAGGATCCGTACAATCCGAACCTGTATTATTTGTACCATAAATGCAATTATTTACTTCAACATAATCACTTAGGTTATCATCGTCTGTATCTGAGTTTGTAAGATTAGTTTCTAGAGATACTTCCACGCCATCATCCAATCCATCCTCATCAGTATCTGTAATTAATGGATCGGAAAAGTAAGTGTTAATCTCCACTCCGTCTCCTACGTCATCATTATCGGAATCTCCATCTTTTGGATCGGTACATTCTTCATCAGTTTCTCCATAGATACAATTGAAAATTTCTACATTGTCATTTATCCCATCAGAGTCAGAGTCATCATTT
>CAUYZR010000051.1:0-8658 GCA_963577905.1 Candidatus Thalassarchaeaceae archaeon | reverse complement strand
GCCTTTATGACTTCATCTAAACCCCGATGAGGTCGAACGCCTCCTACATAGACCATTCGGATTGTATCATCACTGATGATGTCTGTTGTCGCAAGTGCATCGAACCAGGTTCTTTCCTCTACATTCATCACGACCGTCATTTGTCCTGAATTGACCGTACCAGATTCTTGGAGTCTCTGTGCTGCCTCATCTACTACTGTGATTACCTTATTGGCAAGAGGAAGGATTTCCTTTTCGTAGCGTTGCCATCTCCTGTAATCATCTCCAAACCATACCAGTGGATCGCGGATGCCTTCGCTCCAGAGTTGCTTGGCTGCCGGATAATTCTCATGCATATCTGCAACAACCGGTATGTCGAATTCTCCTGCCACATCTAAAGTTGTACCGACTAATGGAAGATCGTGGACGTGGAGAACCTCCAGATTATTGCGTTTCACAAAATTCCGTATTCTATTATTCCAGAAACTACTCCTGAATGACGTTTGGAAACGAATCCAATCCAATCGCCTACGGAAAGAGTGAGGGGGTGTATGTCTGTCAGTGGCTGCTCCTGAGACCTTTTCCCTCTTTGGCTCCCCGTCTCTGCGCTCGGCAAGAACGAATAGATTATGTCCTGCTTCTGCCAGAGACCGAATTTCTTTCTCAAGACGTATATCTGGAGGATATGGCTTGCACAGGACCATTCCGATACGCATTGGTCATGTGTAGTTCGGCTCGATTTAAGTATTTCTTATATTCTGCAAAACCAGTATAATGCCCTATTGCCTTAGAATCATCAATTAGCATGAGTAAAGTTCGAACTTCTCCATATCGACAGACGCCAACCCCAGAAGGGTTGGAAGCTATCGAAAAGGGAACTTTGGATTATTTTGATACTGAAATGTATGCCAATTTCAACACCGAGGTTCTGGAAGAATACCTAGAAGAAAAAAACCGGAGGGATGGTTTTGGTTCGACCACGTGGAAATGGAACCAGATGATGCTGGGACTAATTATTGGAATCATCTTCGCGATAATCAATCAGTACGTAGGGCTCAAGGTCGGGATGATTGTCTCGGGATCATGGTATGTTGCGTATCTCGCAGCTATGGCCCTGCGCTGGTCGCCGGGAGAAGTTAACCTGTCAGCATCAGCTTCGACAGGAGCCTCAATGGTCTGTACTGGATTTGTGTTCACTTATCCTGCAATTTACCTGTTAGCATATTCAACCAAATACGAGATGAACGGGAGCTATCTGGTAGATTCATCACTGCTTCTACCCCATTCATGGGCTCTGGCTGGAGTTGCCATGGTCGCCTCGATTCTCGGTGGTTTCCTAGGGTGTCTCTATTTCATTATCTTCAGAAGGGTATGGCTTGTTGAGGATCCTTTGCCCCTGCCTGGTTTCGAAGCGAACATCAAGCTGATGGATATCGCAGGCGAAACTTCCAAGGAGGGGGGCATGGAAAGTGCTATGCACTCAATTCGATTGGTAGGAATATCGACGGCCATCGTGATGCTTTTCACGTTTCTTAGGGATTGGCCACTTCTTGGTACTGGAACCAGTGATGATGCTGGAAAAGAAGTCAAGACCTCTATTCTGAGTCGGGTGACAGAAAATATCTCGTGGTACGATGGAGGGGACCTTACGGTGCCCATGGAGAATTCACTTACCAATTACACTTGGCTGGGCTTTGGGCTTTACCCTATGATGATCGCAATCGGCTGGTTCATGAGATTCCGGGTTGCACTTCTGGTCAGCCTCGGTACTTTTTTCACTTGGTTTGTAGTTACGCCACTAGCTTTCCATTATGATTATCCGTTCTATCTTCCAATAGATGGTAATTATCATTCTGTTAGCCAATTTTCTCCTATAGGCTCGTTAGTTTCTTACGGTTATGTTGCAAGGCCAATGGCTATTGGTGCAATCTTGGGAGGTGGAATTACTGGCCTGCTGAAGATGGCCCCGGTTTTCAAGACCACGGCCTCGGATGTGATTGATATATTTAGAGGAGAGAGTGATAATGCTTCCAGAAAGGATTATGTTGAGGGCAAGGGATGGTATGAATGGCCAATCAGCCACATCCCTGTAATGTTAATTGTTTCACTGATTGGAATAACTCTGACCTTTTCAACCCAATTTGGTTTCTTTCCTTCCTTGATTTTCTCTTTGGTATTATGCCTGACCACTTTTGCACTAGGTGCGATTGCGGTCAAGGTAATGGGGGAGACCAGTATCGAACCGGTATCTGGGACTAGTTTCATCGTCCTTTTGATGCTCGTCGTGATCTTCAAGGGAATCGGGCTTAGCGAAAGTGATACAGCTGTTCTGGCCCTGGTTGGAACTACTGTTTTCGGTGGTGCTATCTCGATGTCGGGAACTGTTATCGGAGACTACAAGCCCGGATTGTATGTTGGTAACCGGCCCATGCACATCATGAAGACCGAACTACTCGGCATCATTCCGGGAACTATTGTGGCGGCTTTGTTCGCTGGAATCTTGTCATTGGCACTGGCCAAGGAAGAACTGGTCCTTTATGCTCCACAGGCAAATGCTTTCGCTGCCTTTGCCCAGATAATGCTTGGAGGGCAGACGCCTTGGAATCTGTTGCTTCTTGGGATTGTAATTGGGGTCTTCATGGAATTGATTACCGGAATGGGTACTGCTTTTGGACTGGGTATGTACTTGCCCATGGTTGTCACCTTACCTATGGTTATTGGAGGGGGGCTGAGGGATTACTGGGAATCACGCTTCTTGGATGTAGCCGTTGAAAAGGAGAAGCTTAGCGAAAAACAGAGAACTATGAGATTGTTAAATACCTACATGATTGCGACCGGGTGCATCGTCGGTGAGGCGTTGTTAGGTACCTTATTGGCAATCTACTATGTTCTGCCTCTATTAACAGGATAAAATTGAGGCTAAGTATCTTATAAGGCCCCAGTTTGAAACAATCGGAGTTATTTAATGGCAAAGGAAGAATATGAAACGCCTTTGATTGATGTTTACAACCGGACCAATATGGATGCTCTTCATGAGGATGGAGGGTGGTACCACCGCTTTTTACCAGATGGAGTCTTCTTAGAAGATTTGGGGCAGATTATAGAAGAGGAATTAATCAAGGCCTATAACGAGGCCGAAAGGGAAAGCGACAAGTTCTTTGAAGCTAGAGTAAAGGAACTCTTTGCAGACATCTTTGCACAGGCGAATCCCAGGGACCTTCGTGGGCTCTTGCCCAAGAAGCCTCCTGTTGCCTGGGCTGAGTTGCCTGTAGAAATTCAGAGAGAGATACAAGTCATGCATGACGGGGCGGAAAGTGAAGGTGTGACTGAGAGAACACTGAAAAAGAGGGTCCGGCAATACCTTGTGGACCAGTTTATTATCGAAGAGTGATTAAAGATGGCCAAAAAAGATGTGACCAAACCAATCAGCCTTGACCCCCGTGGTGGTAGGCCTAGGGAGAAGTGTGTTACCCATATCGAGGGTATTGATCGAATCTTGAATGGTGGGATTCCTGTCGGGAATATCGTTCTTCTGGCTGGAACGGTTGGCTCAGGTAAGACCACTTTAGCAATGGAATTTCTCATAAACGGGGCCAAGAATGGTGAAACTTGTTGTTACATCTCTGTTACGGAACCGTCTTCCAAGATGTTGTCTAATTTACAAACTTATGGTTTTTTCGATGACAGTCTGGTCAAGGAAGGGAAACTCAATATTTTCGATCTAACCGTCATCAATGACCGTCTTGGTGTTGAAAGACTGGATGGAACCTACACTGCCAAGGATATGGAAGCACTTCTAGGCGCCTTTGAGGATATTGTTGATGAATTGGGCGTTACCAGATTGGTTGTCGATTCTATTACTGCTGTTTGCTATCAACTACCTGATAGAGGAAGTATCCGAAATTTCATATTTAGATTGAGTCAGTTCTTGAGTACTTTTGGTTGTACCACGATGTTGATCTCGGAGACCGTCGTGAATTCGAACGTCCAGACTTATTCGATTTTTGGTGTCGAGGAAGCTGTTGCGGATGGTGTTTTCCTTATGGGGAACATAGTAAGGCAAGGTGACCTGCTTCGAAGTCTACAAGTTGTCAAAATGCGTGGAGCCAAACACTCTCGTGCAAGGCATCTGATTGAATTGACGCCCGTTGGTCTTGCTGTCATTCCACTACTCAAATGGGGACAGGATGGAGGACAGGCGTTCACATGAGTGTTGCTGATATCGCGAAATCCATCATAAAAAGTATCAATGATGGGGATACGTTAGCTTCGGTCAACCTCCCTGCATCTAATTTTCACGAGGGGACCGTCAAACTGGCTACCGTCCTTTTGGGGAAGAAACTCGGTGGAATTTACATAACTACTTCCAGACCTTCCGCACACATTGTTGCAGAATTAGAGGAGGCGAAGGCGAACCTATCGGATTTGTACTTTGTCGATCTGGTGTCCATGACTGTCGGTGGAAATACTGATGATGCAAGAACGTTATTCATTGAATCTCCCACAATGCTGGAATCAATTCTCTTGAATATCTCCCTCTTGGAAAGGAGATTGAAAGCAAAAAAAAGATTTGTGCTGTTTGACTCGATTAATGGATTGAGTATCTACTCCGAACCCAAGGTTCTGAAGGAATTCATCAATGTTCTTGGGAATTCGATGCGAATCAAGTCCATTTACACTATGCTGATGACTGTCGAAGAACAGACTGATGATGATCTTGCAGCAGCGTTAGAGTTATTATCTGACACCATGATAGGTACCTGAAAATGGCCGATATAATATCAACCGGTATAGAAAGGCTCGACGAAGCTTTAATCGATGGGAAAGGGATTACCATAGGAAGTACAGTCCTGATACAAGGTTCTTCAGGTTCCGGGAAGGAACTGCTATCGAAGCAATTCGCTTCTGCAGGGATTGG
The DNA here is from genome assembly GCA_963577905.1 of Candidatus Thalassarchaeaceae archaeon. Lineage (GTDB taxonomy): Archaea > Thermoplasmatota > Poseidoniia > MGIII > CG-Epi1 > CG-Epi1. Next base: position 3,761 of record CAUYZR010000051.1, on the reverse strand, counting down.
TTCCGAGAATGTGGTTTACTTTTCAACTGACGAAACGTCAGACGAATTGATTGAAACCTTTGAACAATACCGCTGGCCTACGGACCTTCGTATCGTTAACGTTGGAACGCAATACTTCGAAAAGGTCTTGTCACGTGAATTACAAGCATCTCGATTCAAACAGGAAGGGCTTTCAGTCGCTGAACTTAGGAACATCGGTTCCTATGGCTCTACGGTCGACCAGATTAATTTCGTTGCAGATATGACCTACGAGATCTCAAAGCTGAGAGCACCGTTCAGAGTCGTTATAGACTCCTTGGATTTCTTCTTACAATATTACAATCCTATTGAGGTTCTTTCTGCTATGAGGACTATCAAGGAATATGCACAAGCAAATGGAGGGACTGTGATGTACACCGTCACGGAAGGTGCTCATGATGCAAGGCTCCAGAGCCAGATGGAAGCAATTTCTGATGTGGTTATCCAGCTTGAGGTCGGTCGAATGGCAGCTGAATTTGAAAATCGATTAATTATCAAGAAAATACGAAATCATCCCGAAAAGGCGGCTGTAATGATCTACGCTGTAACTGAGCATGGAATTACACCAGAGATGATTACCCGTGTTGCCTGAACTGCACTGAAACTTCTCAATGAATATACCGGCCTTGCTCGCTTTACTGGCGTTTATTGTGCCAATGTGCTTTACACCTGGGCCAAACAATGTTCTCTGTGCGGCCCACGGTTCTCGTCATGGGGTAAGAAAAACCGTTCCTTTGATAGGAGGGATGGCCGTTGGATGGTCCATACTTGGAGTGGGAATTGCTGCCGGGGCCACCTTCCTAGAGGAAAACGAATCTATCTTCCAAATCATCTCCTATCTAGGGGCTGTGTACATCGCTTATCTGGGCTATAGGGTTGCTACTGCTTCTGTGGTTGAAAATCAAGAAGAGGCTAAAGATGTACTGGGCCCTTGGACTGGATTTGTTCTTCAGATTGTAAATGGCAAGGCGTGGATTCATTTCCTAGTGATGATGACTACATTTGGAGCTACCTTTGGAACTGGCTTTGAGCACAAAATGGCCCTCGTATTGTTGAATCTCTCTTTTGGATTTCCGGCTGTTCTGAGTTGGACGGCATTTGGGACTTTACTCAAACAGGTTTTTAGTGGTGAACAATCCGGGATCTGGTTGAATCGTGTGCTAGGACTATTGCTTTTCCTTGTTGCTGTGTGGATTGCTTTGCCACACGAATGAGGCACACTTTAGTACTAGAATACAAACTAAGGAATATGAGAAGAGGTGCCCTAACGTTTGTATGTGCCGTTTTCGCACTGATTTTGGCTACGGGTTCAGCGATCGCTGAGAATGAACCTACTGACGATGAAAGTAATGTGATCATTGATGTTGTTCTACCTGTTGCGCTAGCATTCATCATGTTCTCTCTTGGCATTGGGTTGAATGTGGATGATTTCATGCTGGTTGCCAAAGAACCCAAAGTTTTCGCCATCGGTGTCGTGAATCAAATGATCGTTTTGCCGATAATGGGGTTTGCCATCGCCACTGGTTTGGATCTATCTGCAGAATTAGCCGTGGGTTTGATGATTCTGGCCTGTTGCCCCGGTGGTGTTACTTCCAATATTCTGACCAAGCTTGCTAATGGCGATACTGCGCTTTCGGTCTCTTATACAGCAGTAGTAAGTGTTGTCACCGTAATCACTTTACCTCTGATTGTTGGTTTCTCGATGGACCATTTCATGGGTGCAGATGCACCAGACATTGACATTCTAGGTCTCGGAATGACTATGTTTCTCTTGACTACGATTCCTGTGGGCCTTGGCATGGCCGTTCGTCACTTCACAGCGGAGACGGCTGACAAGATTGACAAGGGTGTCAGTATGGTTGCCACGGGATTGTTCGTCATCATTGTCCTGGCGGCTATTGCAACCGAATGGGACACTTTGATGGACAATATCGGGAAACTTGGTCCTGCTGTGATTATACTCACTGCTTTGATGCTCGCAATTGGATACAAGAGTGCTGAATTTCTCAATCTTGACGCCAACAGGGCCACCACTGTTTCAATAGAGAGTGGGATCCAGAATGCTACTGTGGGAATAACTGTCGGGGGATTGATCCTGGCCGACCCGGATGGAGGAATCTCCACACTTAGTCTGCCTTCCGGCGTCTATGGGGTGTTGATGTATCCTGTAATTGCTCCATTCATCTACTGGCGTGCAATGTATTTGGAAGACTAGGACTTAAATAATTCAAACTCACAACTCCTTTATGGGGACACGGAATCTCACGCTCTGTTTCGGTTCTCGTGGTTTCTAGTACTGAAGTTGAAGATGACAAAGAGATGAATCTATGGCTCTACTCAGTACCAGTTATTGCTGTGGTTGTAGGTGTTGTCATTATGCTCAGAAGAATGTTGGGTGGTGGTGACGATGAGTTCGAATGGGAATGAAATGAGCAGGCTCATTTTTTTGACCCCCTGTTAGTGGTTTGGAGTGACATTACCGCCGGAAGGCCACCCAAGATACAAATCCTTGATGGCTAGAGAAAAATTAGTAGAAGCCGCGGATGTTGTGGCCAAACAAGGTCTGATTGCTCACGGAAGGGGAGAGGCATTCGATTATTTGTTGGGGGAACAAACTTGCCCTCCTGCAATGCGATCAATCAAGGCAGCTGCTTTCCTGATTAGGGCTGCAAGTAGTCCGGTCATCTCTGTTAATGGAAATGTTGTGGCTCTAGCTTCCAAAGAAGTAGCTCATTTCTCTGAAGCTAGTGGAGCAAAAGTGGAGGTGAACCTATTCCATAGAACGCCAGAAAGAGTTGCTGGTTTAACCAAAATGATGGATGAGGTTGGAATTCAGGCTCTTGGTATGAATCCTGACGATGTGATACCTGGGCTTTCTTCTGAAAGGGCTGGATGTTGCTCCGAGGGAATAGGTTCTGCCGATGTGGTGCTTGTTCCGCTTGAAGATGGTGATCGTTGCCAAGCACTGGTCGATATGGGGAAGCAAGTAATTACTATCGATTTGAATCCGCTATCAAGAACCGCTCAAACTGCACATATCACAATCGTTGATGAATTGACTCGTTGTCTGCCATTATTGACGGATGCAATTCGTGATGGTGTGAAAGTAGATAATTTTGACAATCAAAAGAATCTTAAAGAGGTTCTCTCATTTATTTCCGCCAGATTACTATGAATCAAAAATTAATTTTCCGGGTAGTGGCCTTTGTTCTCGCTGGTTATTTCGCATTCCGAACAATCGTAATGGGGGCTTATTTTCTCGATGAAGGACGGTGGGGTGGGAGCCTTATGTTCCTGTCAAACTGGAATCTACTGATTAATTTCATAATGGCTTCCTGTGCTTTATACAAAGAATACGATGGTAAATTCAATTCTCACAACTTGTTGTTACCGGCTTCAATGGGAATTAACATCATTGTCGTGATTCTATACTGGGTCCTAAGGGCAATGGGAGCCTTTGGAGAAAATACTGAGGATGGCTGGGGCATTTTTGACCATTTACGCAACATCTATGTCCATCTCGGCACCTCTGTGATTCTATTCATAGAAGCTATTTTCTTCAACAAGGTTTTCGGAAATCTAAAGCAGGAATATGGCACCTATATGCTAATCTTTGTCGGTTACATCATTTGGATGGAGGCTTTCGTCGCACCGAATAATGTGGAACCTTGTGGAAACGTTAGCTGTGGTTTCCCTTACCTTTTCATTAATGACTTGTCTGTGACGGGTAGAATTATTTTCTA
>CAUYZR010000050.1:0-8714 GCA_963577905.1 Candidatus Thalassarchaeaceae archaeon | reverse complement strand
TGGTCCAATTCTTGATGAGATTCTTGATTCATTGACGGACCAGGGGCTGATCTTCCAACCTAGATTCAATCACTATAAGGAGGCCTAAAATGAGTGAAGCAAAAATAAAAGTTGTAGAGGATCTTCCTGGTGTCGGTCCTGCAATCGCTGAGAAACTCAGGGATGCGGGTTACGATACTCTGGAAGCTGTGGGAACGCAAGCGCCTGGAACCCTTTCGGATGCAACCGGAATTGGAAAGGAATCGTGCGCTAAATTTGTAAATGAAGCTCGTAAGGCTGCAAATATTGGTTCGTTCCTTACCGGTACCGAATTGATGGAAAAAAGGGCCACTGTAGGTAAATTGACCACCCTTGCTAGTGCCTTTGATGAATTGCTGGGGGGAGGTGTCGAAACCCAGTCCATAACTGAATTCTATGGGCAATATGGTTCTGGTAAGACACAATTTATTCTTCAATTAGCCGTAAATGTTCAACTTCCGGTCGAGGAGGGAGGGCTAGGTGGCGAAGCTGCGATTATCGATACGGAAAACACATTCAGACCAGAGAGAATCATATCAATGGCCAAAGCTCTTAATCTAGATCCAGACGAAGTATTGAGCAAAATCCACGTTGGACGGGCCTATAATTCACATCAGCAGATGTTGATGGTTGAAAAAGTAAGTGAGTTGGCTAAGGAGAGGCCTATCAAGATGCTAGGTGTTGACTCCCTTACCAGTGCATTCCGTTCGGAATATATCGGAAGGGCGACCCTAGCCGAGAGACAAGGCAAGATCAACACTCACATGACTGAACTGGCTCGTTTTGGTGATCTGCACAACTGTGTCGTAGCTGTTACTAACCAAGTATCATCCAATCCGGCTGCTTTCTTTGGCGATCCTACCAAACCAATTGGTGGCAATATCGTAGGACATACCTCAAAGTTCCGAATCTATCTCAGAAGAGGAAAAGCAGGAAGGCGCGTCTGCAGGCTTGTGGATTCCCCTCATCTACCCGAGAATGAGGCTTTGGTCACAATCACAGAGGATGGTATCAGAGATGGGTGAGTTCCTAGATTTCGTCAAGGAATTTGGTCCTGTAATGGAGAACGTCAACGAATTTGACTGGCTCCGTTCCGAAAATGTTGTAAAAGATGAAGAAGTGCGAACTAATCCCTTTGAACTTAATCGATTTCCTGGATTGAAAATGGTTATGGAAAGTAAATGAGTTAAGTTTTCTTCTTTGGAAAAAATGACATAATATAACTCTTCAAACCAAACCAATTATTGATCGCCAAGGAATAAACGCTCGTGTTCGCTCTTTCAACCATTTCTTGCTCTTTGGCGCTGTCCTCTTTCATAAACTCATCCATGGTAGCATAGCCGCCACTACCTCCAGTATCAACTGCATGCTGGACATCGTCCGGAGCGGCTTGAGTCATTGCATTTCCTACCTTGAACGGCCAGTGCTCGTAATCCTCGCCAGATGCATATCTGCCAACTGTTGAGGGTTCTAGGTCTTCGTCATCTACCTTTTCATTATGAATTCCACGAGGAGTCTCTTCTTCATCTTTATAGGAATAATAGGTTTCATCAGCGGGCTTGTAGCCCCGTACATCCATTTCAGAATTCGTCATCTTCCTCCCATTCCAGATCTGTGTTACTGCCACTTCTCTTCAAAAATATAGCTCCTAGTATAATTGAGACTGCAGCCAATAGAACAAACATGGTTACGGCCCCTCCATCCATCACACTGTCAATAAGGGATTGGATGAAATCCTCTTTCACAGGTTCAGATACCACTAAAACAAACTCTGCAACATTGTTGGTCTCGTCGGATTCCTGAATCAGATTGCCCCGGTCCAGAACCACCTTGATCAAATATTCTCCCTTTTCATCGAATGAGTACCGGAAGGAGGTTGTAGCCATAGCCCCTGGACTGGCAAAGACAACTGTGTCATGGAGTACTATCTCCGTAGAACCTGAAACCCAGATTATCGTCACCGGGATTGGATTGTAGGTAATTAACGGATCTCCCTGGGCTGACACCGTAATATCTATTGTAAAGGAATTGCCTGCCTTGACAGTTGCCATTCCTGTCTGATTGTTAATCTGGATGTTTCCGGCTGTGATCACATCATCGACCTCGAATTCATGTATCACCAAATAGAGGGCATCATCGGACGTAATCTGCCATGTATTTCCCTGAATGTCAGTGGCCTCCAGATAGAAATGATAGGTGTCACTGATAGCGTTGTCCTGATTGTAATACCAGTAGAAAGTAACCTCATAGGAACCGTTCTTGCTTGATTTCGTGTTGAGATCGGCCAGCATTCCCTGATTGCCAGATGACTCCCCAAACACACCCAACGTCCAGACGGAAGAATCGATATCTGATTCACCAAAAGCACTCCAGGTCTGGGTCTTAACGAACACGCGATCGTCGTACTCCTCCACCGTAATCTGGTCAAAGTTGGTCTGGTAATGATTGATGCTCATATTCTCAATCCCGGCCGGATGCTCGTCACTGGAAGTAAGGATTACGATTTGGTCGGTTGATTCTCCACCGATTATTGGCTCTGTACCTTCTTCACCGCCCGAATATTCCAAATCAATTCGGAGCTGGTCATTCTGTCCAAAAGATTGATTGGACAAATCGAATTCGATTTCGAATTCTGTGGCCATTTCGTCTTCGGAATCGACGCCATCTTCATTGCTAGTGGCATCTTCAACTACTGCCCCTCCACCACCTACATAAACACTAATTCGGAACTGAACGCCATCAACATCACCTTGCGTTGCATTTGCCCAGACACTGAAGGTGTATGTTCCTGATGCGACCTCTCCCGGCGTGTCTAAATTAACAAACCATGAACCTACGTCTCCCCACTGCCTATCGTCTCCAAAAAAAGATTTTTGATTGGAATCCTGTGGGCAATCACTTTGTGTGTCTTTGTCAGAGGTGGGTCTTATAGTTGAGATATTGCCATCATTATTGTCCAAGTCACCGTAAAAAAACAAATCCACTGTATTGAAATCGTCAGAGGTTTCGGCATTGCCGGGCTGAGCGAGCAAAAATGCTCCCAAAAACGCCAGTGCCACTACGCTCCTCAAGAACATCTGCATCTACTTTTGCGACTTGTGAGCATTCTTTAAAGGTTCCGACCGAAAAGTTCAGGTTCCAAACATTATTCTCAATACATCTCTAGTCCCTGGAGCCAATCCCAAGGTCAATAAGAAAAGTAGGAGGAGATTGACCATCTGCTGCTCCCGTTCCTTGCTCTCCTCACTCTCAAGGGCCGCAATCACCCCAGTAACAACCAGAAACTTGAGAGGGAGCATTATGGCTGCAGTACCAAAATAATTTATGAATCCGGTCGGAAGGACGTGTTTCTCCACATATCCATACTCCTCGACGCCCAGAAATGTTGCGGAACCATCAAAGAAATGACCGAAATAGAGCATCAGATAAAGTGGATTCAGTAGAAGTGCCGCTGGTTCCCAGGTCCTCAAGGGAAAGGCTAAGCTACATCCCAAAGAAAGGCCTAACCCGAAGTAAGTCATCAGGACCACTGTCCCCGATAAAGCGAGATGTGAATTGTACCCCATTAAAATGGCTAGTAACAGAAACAGTGGATTGGGTACACCTCGATTCGCAATGAACCAGGCTAGGTAACCAACCGCGAATGTCAGGAACCCTGAGATCAATAGTGTGTTCCACAGTATCTCTGGATTCTTAATCGGGGCCCGAGCAAGTGTAAGAAGGGTCAGTACCAATAGTAGAGCAGTAGCGATTCCAAAGAACATTTTTGGGTCCCTAAGGGGTTGGCCTCGATAAAATTCAGCAGTGAGAGCACTAGCAGCCAATACGATAAGGCTCCAAGAAGAGGGGTGAAGCCATTCACCAGGAACAAAATACCACCATAATCCATACCCTCCGATGGCTAAAGCCACTAATCCCTGGCCCTTTGTCAAAGAGGGCAATTCACTCTTAGAAAGCCATACGGCCAGTCCAATCACAAGTATGGCGTACAATGTGATTATCCCATAGATTAGGGGTGAGATGAACAGATATTGTATAGGAGGTTCGAATGCATCTGCATCCTCAAGAACCCTAGACGTGCCACCAAGAATAAGTAAAGGTACTGACGCAAGGACAAATTTTTCATCCAGCTCTATTTTCCAGTTTTCCAATAATTCATGTACCAATAGAAACAAAAGGAAGAAGATGAGCCCATAGATGACCGTATTGTAGATGTTGTATTTGGCTCCGGCTTCTCCTTTCGAATCTGCCATTATAGGATCTACAAAATATGCGTTCCAGAAATCATTTACAACAGGCACCACCATTATCGCTATTACCAGTGCTAAAGCAACCCAGGGAATGTACTTGTTTTCGCTAATTTTTTCCATTAATTTTCTGCTTCTTGTTCCCTTTTAATTCGGGCTGCCCTAAAGGACATTATACTGAAGAACATATATTCTCCACAGAGTAATAACAGCACTATTCTTGCTATTGTGGCGCGTCCCCAATCTCCTGCTATTGCATCTGGTATTCCCATTGCGCCGCCTAAAGTACCTATTAGAGCAAAAACTGCTGTAACGTGCATTGCGTGCATTTTCATTTCTGGATTATAGGCTAGATATCCTGGAATCAATAATCCCAGTCCAATAAATGCTGGAATTAAAGCTGTTACAGACTGCTCATCTTCTGGAAATAAATAGAAATAGGCTCCCATTGCAATTAGTATTGCCCCCTCTAGAATTGCTACCAAAGGCATGTTTTCTAAAATTGGGGACATTGGGTTGGATTCTTCTTCCGTCATATTTTAGTATTTTAGAGGGGGCGTTAAAGCATATTTGCTGAGTTAGTTCTAAATAGAGACAATATCTCAGATAAATATGGAGTTATTGAAGGACGATGAAATTGCTGGCAAGCTAAGAATGATTGGCCCATGGGAATACGATTCTGATGACAAAATGCTGGTCCGGGAAACTTCTTTCAAAGATTTCATGGAGGCTGTAGGCTTCCTTAACAAACTGGCTGAATTAGCCGAGAAATTGAATCATCATCCAGACATGACGGTTTGTGAATACAGCCGTGTAATAGTGACGACAACGACCCATGATGCTGGTGGAGTGACTGATAATGATATTCGATTGGCTCAGGGTTTTGAAAAACTTCTAGAGGAATACGGCTAGTCACATACTATATGGGTGAATCCAAGAAAATAGGACTTGTTTCATTCCTGCTCCGATTTGTTTTGGGTTTCACTTGGTTGACTTTCTGGTCAACACTATGTATGGCGCTGATGGTCTTAGCGCTTCCCTTCCGTACGCTGAGAATCCGAATCGGTAACTTTTGTGGCAAGATGATTGGTCCTTTTATCACTCGAATCGTGGGAACCAAACTTATCAATCCTGACTATCAGAAATTGAGGAACTCGAGGCCTGCAATATATGTCACCAATCATACTTCTGCTCTGGATATTTTCATCTCTATGGCAATCTGCCCTTATGGTGGTTGCGGGGTCGGAAAAAAAGAAGTAGTGAGAATTCCTTTCTTTGGATGGGCCTACTGGTTATCAGGACACTTGCTGATTGACCGTGGAAATCGTGAGAAAGCAGTGGCCTCAATGAAGGAGTTATCGAAATTCGTCAACGACAAGAAACTGAGCATCTGGATCTGGCCAGAAGGGACAAGGAGCATGGATGGAAAGTTGATTCCATTCAAGAAAGGATTCGTGCATCTGGCCTTAGCCACAAATTTGCCTATTGTTCCGGTAATATTTCATGGTGCCCACAAAAGATGGCCGGCCAAAACAATGCAATTCTATCCTGGTGAAGTCAAAGTGGAAGTTCTGGATTCGATTGATACTAAAGATTGGAACAAAGACCGTATTGAGGCGCACGCTAATCAGGTCAAAAGTGTTATGGCTGAGGCTTTGGGTTAGTGATTATGGATGATATCATACTGAAGAGATTTGAGAATCCAGATGAGGTAAGAACTTTTGAGAAGGGAAAATTTGAAGTCATAAACTTGGGAAGTATGACAATTGGGAAGGCAACTTACCAGCCTGGTTGGAAATGGTCTATCGATGTCTCTCCCCTATCCGGTACGGATTTTTGCGAGGTTGAGCATCTTGGGATGGTTATCTCTGGTCAAGCTACGTGTGCATTCAAGGACGGGGAGGTCCACATCATGAAGCCTGGTGATCTGTTCTATGTTGGGCCAAGGCCCCATGATAGTTGGGTGGTTGGGGACGAAGAATATGTTTCTTTGCACTTTCAGGGTGCGGACAAATACGCAGATTAAGTCCGAAATGCGATGAATGCTAAATTAATAAATGTTTAAATAGTCAAGAAACTTGTTTTTTCATGGAAAACTTACCACGAAATCTCGTGTTTGCATCAATTATTCTTATTTTAATTAGCATGTTTGGAGGTGATTTGCTTGGATCTTGGTTTGTTGATGAAACTGAAATTAAAGATTCCGGATTTTTATTGATAGAAGAGGATTCGAGATTTATGCTTGAAGAAGTTGAGATTCAAAGCAACTGTGATGCGCCTAAGGCCCAAGAAGCATGTCTTGAATTATATGGTGAAGTGAGAAAAACAAGAGACCATGAATATGCCTCTGAAAACTGGGAGGCAATGGAAGACATTATGTTGGGGCAAATCAGGAATTTGCTATATGTCGGTCTTTTGTCAGCTTGTGCAATACTTTATTTTCTTAATGAAAAGGAACTGGATAAAGCGGCTATCGTCTGTTTTTTGTTAGGTGGAATCTGCATTTTAATTGTGTTGATATTTGTTATTACTTTTCCTATAGCGGTAGAGGAAGATACCAAATTGTTCTCAAGTATAAGTATTGAAGAGACTCCTTCTATCTATGGAAGTACTGAATGGGAAAGTCCAGATCCGAATGATTCTTATGTGTATACTGCCAAGTGGCGACCTGGAATTGCTCCTTTATTCATTCTTCTTTCTGGAATAATGGCATTAATCTCTTTTTACGAGATAAAAATAAAAAGGGGTACAGGAGATAAGATGGTGCCAAGTCTCGTAACTGATCGTGAAATTGACTCTTTGCCTCAAACTGATGTTGACGTTTTTAAGCCAAAAGAAGACATTATTGCATGTCCGGGCTGTGGTTCTGAAATGAATGTTCCTATTTTGAATAAACTTCAAGACATTAAATGTGCTTCTTGTGGATTAGAAGGTGAAATTAAAAAATAATCTGCTCTTCTACATTTTAAGTCAGGATATTCATCTCTTTTAACTTTTCTGGAAGATAGGTGTTGGTAACAAAGTCGAGGCCGTACTTTGCTAGAGCTTGCTGTTCTGACTTTTTATTTATTTCTAACTGTAATTCAATTTCGCCTCTCCAATATTTGCTCTTGAATCTTGGATCCGTTTGGATTGATTTTAGTGCACTAATATCTCTATCTGTTAAATCGTCTGAGGGGAGATCGTAATTGACTATGTCTGAGGGTGTCACACCTAGATATCTGGCACTTGGAGTTGCTAAGATGTGTGAAATATGGGCTGTTTTGATAGCCCCATAAGCCACTGAACTGTAAATTCGATAGGACCAAGGATCTGCATCTGTGAACAGCAGTAATGGAAGTCCTGATGTCTGATGCATTCTTTGTAAAAAGCGACGGGTGGAACGGGCTGGTTGACCTTTGATATGAACTAAAATGGCTTCATGGGTCTCATCAAAACCGTTCTCCACCAGACGGTCAAACATACCACCTGTTTCAATTGCAATAATGCACGTTGATTTTCCGAAATCATTGAATGTTATTTTTGTATCTTCTACATTGTAAGGTATATTATATCCTGTATCTCCAACATCATTACGACAATTGATACGCATTGGGTTTCCCTTACGATTTATTTCGGTTATGGTTACGTCTCCTAAAACTTTGGCGCCGTCGTCTTCAGGTCTAATTTTGAAATCTTCTCTTTGGAACTTAGTAATGATTTCTAAATCCTCAATTAATTTATTTGATTCGTCTTGTGCATGAAATTTACCTAAATCCCAAGCTTCTGAAATATAATACAATTCCCTTAATGTTGATGATTTGTTCTGGTTTGACATTTCCCTAATAAAATCTAACAAATATGTTGTTCGAAGAAGCATATAAGCCCCGTCCAACTTTTTTGCAGTTCTAGTTGTTTGTGATTTGCCGTATTTCCAAACTTTAGATCTTTCATCGAAAACAATATTGTTCTTGCTTCGAGTTGGGATTGACATCTCCGGTACTTTACCGGAATTCAGCTGATTGTATATTCGCTCAGCTATCTGTTCTAATTCGTGTACGGCTGTCGCCATACTGGCCCAGTGAAACGGGGTTTTAGTTTGAATGGGTTATGGTAGGTGTTCTGAGACTTTTGTCGGTTTCTCATCAGATGTGCTAATCACCAATAGGGCTCCGCTCCCAACAATAAGGGCCGCGCCTATGGCGTCCCCCCAGACTAATTCTTGATGGAATATCAACCACCCATAAATCCCACCAACTATTACTGTGGCATAAGAGAAAGCTCCGATGTATGCAGCTCTTGCTGCATGGTAGGCGCGCGTCATTCCAGTTTGGCCTATCCCAGCACAAATTCCCACGCCAATCACGGCCAGCCCGTCATACAATTCCAAGGTGGGTAATTCGCTTACTGCAAATGGCAGACTGACCAGAGTGCAAAAAGCTGCAAACCAGAAAACGATGCCGTCTGGAG
>CAUYZR010000049.1:0-8974 GCA_963577905.1 Candidatus Thalassarchaeaceae archaeon | reverse complement strand
AGAACGTTACTTTCTCCGGTTTTATCACTAACGACTTGGGCATTCCTCTGGATCGCGAGATAATTATTCTCTGGAATGACATAACAAGGACAAGAGTAGATTCAATCAATGGTGAGTTTAGTGGATCTTTTGTTCTACCTTATGATACCTTCGTTGGAAATCATACTCTGACTGCTTCGGTCAATGACCAGAATTTCCTTAGGGGTTCCTCGGACGAGGTTCAAGTTTTGGTTATGAGGGAAACAGAGGTTACAGTGCAATGGTTAGGCGGATTCAGGAATTCGACATCTGTGGTATCTGGCTATCTCAGGGATGTGGTTGGTATTGGGTTGGTTGGAAATGAACTACAGGTATATTTTGATGGTTCATTGGTTGGTAATACCACTACTAGTGACTCTGGTATCTTCAGCTTCGACCTGTTCTTGGAAAGGGAAACTAATTTGGGTCTTCATAAGGTCAAAGTTGTCTTCGAAGGTTCGGAATTGTATACGGAATCAAGTAAAGAGGTAAGTTCAGATGTTCAGGCTGCAACCATATTCCAAGTTGAGGATATAGAGACGCTTCGTCTCCACGAGTTCTTCATCAGTGCTTATCTGGTTGATGACTTGAATAATCCAATGGCTAATCAGGCTGTCAATATGACCTTCGCTAATACCAGATATCCTCTGGTTACAGATTCTACTGGATTTGTAGAGAAGAACATGACACTCTCAGCATCCCGTAATTTGGGAATCTATACCATATTCTGGGATTACAATGGTTATGATTACTATCTTCCTGCGACCCAGGAACAGACGTTGATGGTTGTTGCATCAACAAGTATTTTGATTGAATCCGATCCTGATGTTCTGGTCGGGGAATCTTTTGGTTTTAGTGGTAGGATTGTTGATGATATGGGTAATCCCCTAAGCACGAACCTGAATTTCTTATTCCATGGACAATATGTAGAAACCCTCTCAACCGACAGTGATGGGCAGTTCGTCCATGAGTACTTCGTTCCACACTATATTGAGGCCGGTCCAAATACGATAGCTATCCAGTATATTCCAGAGGAATTCTACTTGCCGTCATCATCCACATGGCAGCTTCAGGTCTACCATAATACTCGTATCGAGATGGCAGAGTTTGAAGGCATACTGAATTCAACCATACCGATTTCAGGTTTCGTTTATGATAAGGCAGATAGGCCCATTGAAGGTCTAAGTGTGAGACTGGTCATGGATTCAGATTTCCCAGTGGATGGAGTGACTGATGACAATGGTATGTTCAGTATTCCAGTCCATATTCCATTTGGAACTGAATTGGGCTATCACAATCTCACAGCAACCTTTGCAGGCAATGATTATTACATTTACAATTCGACAGAGTCTCGTATTTTCATAAAGGGCGAGACCATGATATTGATTGAAATCCCTAGTTCATTGGAATACAATCAAGCCTATTCTGGTAAGATAACTCTGGTAATGCAGGATGGAACTCCGGTTTCTGGAGCTTCATTGCTGGTGACTTTTGAGCCTGAAGGTATGACTCTTTTGAAGATAACGGATTTGAATGGAACAGCTACCTTTGATTCAGTGTTTCAGGGTAATGCGACCAGCCCCGTGACTGTGGAAATAATCTATACTGGTGATGAGTACTACGTTGGCAGTAGTGTCCAGGAGACGGTAGTTTATCGTTCTCCCGTCAAGGAGTCAAATTATGCTTTATGGGTTATAGTTGGTGCAGTTCTGGTTGGAACTTCGGGACTGATGTTAGGATGGAAATGGTACCGGGAGAGACATCTCAGGGAAATTCAAAGAATTCTGGAATCAACAGCCTTAGCGATTGAGGAGAATATGGATTATCGCGAATCTATTGTCTATTCCTATAAGGAGATGTGTAAGGTCCTCCAGAGGTATGGTTATCTACGTCGTCATTTTGAGACTGTAAGAGAATTCCAGAAAGCACTTCAGGAAGCCTTGTCGTTGGACCAAGATTCAGTGGCCAGGTTAACTGATCTCTATGAGAATGCGGATTATGCCACTACTGACCTGGATGATGATCACAAGCTCAACGCAGTTTCTTCTCTTCGCACAGTTATTGGAAGTTTAGATTTGCAAAGCGAGCAGAACACGAGGTAGAATGAAACTTTCTAGCCGTTCAGGCATCATAATCTTATTTGTTACCGTTACGTTGAGTACACTGGTCCTTTTCCCAATTCTTCAGATAGTGGTTGAAAGAGATCCACAATTATCAGCGTATGACGAGGATTGGAATGATATATCCAATTTCAGGCAGGCTCTGGAGGAAGAGGAGGATACCTCCTACATTGTCAGCGCCATATTATCCAATCCGGCGGTCCTTGACGATATAGCTGATCCCTCATCAAGCTTGTTGGTAATAGCTGGTATTGAATCTCCCTATACTGAACTCGAGCTGGAGATTCTGGTAAGATTCATGGAGAGAGGAGGCAGTATCTTGGTTCTTGGTGATTATGATTACAGTAACACAATTGCCCAGTTGTTCGCCATAGAATTTGTGCAACACCAACTTTGGGATCAAACGTATAAGGATACTAGGTACCACAATGTTTCTTTTATTGAAACCAGAGCCTATCTTGATGATAAATCGTACAGTGTATTGTTGAATGAACCCGTGGCAATCAAGGACTTGAATTCCCAGTCCCTAAACCTTTGGAGCTCAAACATTGAGTGGACCAAGAATGTTTTTATGACAACTTCCAAGAATTCGTGGATTGACTCAGACGATGATGGTGCTATAACACCCGATGACGAGGCTGCACCACTTTCAGGATTCCAGCTTGGTGTGGAATGCGGTTTACGCTCGGAGGGTGAAGCTCTTGGTTCTGCTGTTTTTATCTCGGATTCCAGCATAGGAATCAATCATATGTGGAATGAGAATCAGAATTCGTTTTTCCTAGTAGATTTGGTGGAGTCAATTATTGGAACAGAGGGCGAAGTCCTTTTTGATGAATCAAGACATACACAGGAATCATTCGGAGCCAGTTTGTTTCAGGCTGCATTAGGTTTCTACTTCTTGCTTTCTGGAGATACATTGGTGCTTCAGATTATAAGACTCAATGTTCTGGTTGCAGTTATTATTTTTACAATGGCCATGTCTTTGCGTCAGCCCGAACCAAGACGGTTGTTCCATATATTTGATGTTCGTAAACCCCGCCCATTTCGTTCCTATGGACATAATTTGGATAATGGAATTCTTGTTCTTCAAGAGGTATTTCTGGAACGTTTACGTCTAAGATATCAGATTTATGAATTTGACGACAAGTCTCGAAAAGAACGAATATCTATGCTCCCTGATTTGCTTAATAGCTATAATATACCCTTAGGTGATGATTTTAAGGTGCTTGTTGGTGCACCTAAACAAATAAGGCCAAAGGACCTTAAGAACATTGCCCAAAAACTGAGTGTGTGGTAATTTGACAGAAGATAAAAAGAAATCAAAAGCTGGCGGACTAATTGACAAGACTAATAAATCAGCTAAAGTAATTACTGATGAAATATCTACTGTAGTTCTTGGTAAAGAACAAACAATTGAGATGCTTATGGCTGGTGTCCTAGCTAATGGTAATATTCTATTCGAGGATTATCCTGGCCTAGCTAAGACCTTGATGTCGAACACGCTGGCCGATACTTTAGGCTGCGAATTCAAGAGGATTCAATTTACACCCGATTTGCTTCCAGCTGATATTACCGGATCTTATTTCTATGATCCCGAGAAGAATAAGTTCACATTCAGGAAAGGGCCTATCTTTTGTAATATTCTATTAGCTGATGAGATCAATCGTGCTCCCCCTAAAACTCAGGCCGCATTGCTGGAAGCCATGCAAGAAAAGCAGATAACGATTGAGGGTACAACCCACAAACTTTCTCGTCCATTTATTGTATTGGCAACTCAGAATCCAATCGAATATGAAGGAACTTATCCTCTTCCAGAAGCACAGATGGATCGTTTTCTGATAAAAATGAGTGTTGGTTATCCAGATGAGGATGTTGAGGTCGGGATTCTTCAGGCCCGGGCCGACCGAAAGAAGGATTCTTTCACGGTCAAGGCGTTGGCCACACCTGAAAAGGTTGTCGAAATGCACAAATCAATTGAAGAGGTATATGTCAAGAAGGAGGTCATGAAATACATGGTTGAATTGGTTCAATCAACCCGTAGAGATTCTAGGGTCGCAGTTGGTTCCAGTCCTCGTGGAAGTCTGGGCCTATTCAAACTTTCAAGGGCATTAGCAGTTTTGTCTGGAAGGGATTATGTTGTACCAGATGATGTCAAAAGGGCAGCTATACCTGTACTAGGCCATCGTGTTATCCTTAAGCCTGAAGCTCGTATCAGGGGTGTTAAAGTTGAAGAGATTATTTCTGAATTATTGATGACAGTTCAAGTCCCAGCTGTAACTGTGGAATAATATGTGGACACGTAAGGCCGTCTTTTACGTTGGCTTTGGCACTATTCTGGTTCTTTTCGCTCCGTTTATCAACAATCTTCAATTGTTCCTGTTGGGAACCACCGTATTGGGTTTTGTCGCAATTCATAGTTTGGTTAACACTCGGCCAATAGAGGTCAAGATAACACGCGATTTCGACGATGACCAGGTATTTGAGAATAGTGGAGTAAGTGTTGATCTCGTTATTCAGAACAAAGGCCGCTCCATCGGTTTTCTTGAGATCTATGATAATTTACCGTCCGAGATAGAAGTTACTAAGGGCCTGAATCATACGATTATCCGGCTCCATAAGGATGAATTGGTAATTAACAAATATTCTCTCGAATGCAGACTCCGAGGACAATATCGTCTTGGTAATCCTAGCCTTAGAATTTACAATCCTTCCTTCTTATTCTATTATGAGGCTGATGTCGAATCAAAGTCCAGTTTGGTGGTTTTACCAGAGATTGAGCAAATAGAGGGCGTTGATCTTTCTACGGATTTTCCAAAGATGTATCAGGGTGCCATGCCACTAAGAAGGATTGGGGCCAGTGGTGAATTCTATGGAATCCGGGAATATTTTCCGGGAGACGATTTCAAAAACATAAATTGGCGTGTATTTGGACGTACCAGGAAGCTGATGGTCAATCAGTTTGAGAGAGAAGATATCTCGGATGTCATGATTGTTCTCGATGCTAGAGAGATAACAGGGACCGGAACTGTATTGAGAAACCCATTGAATTATTCCTGTCGTGCCGTTGCTTCCCTCGTCAGTTTCTTTCTAAGAACTCGTAACAGGGTTGGTCTTATCACGTATGGTAAAACGGTGAATGTCATTTCCCCTGATACCGGGGAGCGCCATCTTTACAGGATTCTGACAGCTCTTGCCGAAGTCAAGCCTGCAGGTTCTCTTGGCCTCCACACCGTGTTGGGAGATCTACGCAATTTCACACCAAGGTCACCAGTGATAGTAGTTTCAACACTCGAGACGGATCCGACTAGTACAGTTGCACTCAGGGAGATTACGGCTAGAGAATTCAAACTGACCGTAGTTGCTCCGGATACTCTGGATTATGATCGTGATTCAGCTATAATATCTCCAACTGTTTATTTTACCGCTTCAGCCTCATTGGACAACAAGATCACAGAGGCCCGTTCTTTGGGTGCAAGGGCTATGCGCTGGAATCCTGATACAGTTTTATCAACCTCTTTAGCGAAGGTGAGTCGATAATGAATACTAACAATAGTCTAGCTTTTATGCAAGCTATAGCGACCTTTTCCTTGTTATTGTGCCTTGGTCTGGCCTATGTTATAAATCCGATTGATGAATCCTTGTTCTTTCGGGCAACGAATAGTTTTGTTAGTGCAATGTATGGTAATGATGTACTGACCAATCTCAACAATTCCATTGTTGCTGGTATTTTACTGGGTTTATTTATTGGAACAGTGTATGTATTTCTAGGAATGAACAAGAAAATATACGATTATACTCTAATCTCACTTTTGGTGATAATTATTCTCGTATTTGTTGCATCCATTAGAGAATATGATCCCGTGCCTTATGAATTTACACAGCAATTATTCTTATGGACTTGGATTGGTCTTCCTGTCGCAATGGGTATTGTTGGAATCTGGAACAATAGTATTGGAAATCAAGTGTTATCAGCATTTTTAGTCCTGGTGATGCCCCTTGGCTTATTTGGCAATACCAATGAACAGATTTATCCAATTCTCGGATTTGTGTTCTCCTTTATGCTGTATCTGGAATTAAGTTATGGCCAGGTCCGGTACAGTCGTTTGGCAAGGATAATGCATTATTCCAGAGAATATGAGATAGTCTTGCAATGGTTCCTTCGTACTCTAATAGTTACATTGGTCTTGACGACCGGTCTGACTTCTCTGGCCTTCCTGTTCCACGATTTCTTGGGAGAAATCCTACCTTACAGTTTCAGTAATTCGATTGAATACAATACGATTTATGGTCAAGCATTGTCAGTTTTAGTCTTTTTTATGATGTGGGCCATAGTCCAAACCCTCTTTTCAAGAGGATATCTAGCTCGTCAGGTTGAAGATTAACAGAAACTTCAAAAACACATCTATGTCTTGCCTATGAGTTATGGATAATCCATCAGTGTTAAAGCAGAATTATCAATACTGGGAAGTTACTAAAGATTTGATTGACCAGTGTATAGATATTTCTCTGAACCTTAGTCAAAGTGGACACCCTGGAGGCTCCCGTTCGAAAGTTCAGGGAATGTTGATTACATTACTATCGGGTGCTATGAGATGGGATATCAGAGATCCATCCAAGCGTTTTGCAGACCGATTTGTACTTGTAGCTGGACATGACAATCCGATGGTCTATGCGACTTTGGCGATTCTCAATGAGTCACTTAGAATAAAATACGAACAGACTCAGGATTTCAAGTATCTAGTCAGGAACAGCGAGGAGTTTCAGCTGACGTGGGAGGATCTTTTGATGCTCCGCAGGAACAAGGGGTTACCAGGCCATGCGGAGATGGAAGGCAAGACCCTGTTCTTCAAATTCAATACGGGCCCTAGTGGTCATGGGTCTCCTCCTGCAGCCGGAGAGGCTTTGGCCCATAAATTGGCAGGTACGGATCAAGTCAAGGTCTTTGCTTTCGAGGGTGAGGGAGGATTGAGTACAGGCGCCACCCATGAAACTCTGAATTCAGCTTGGGGTCTGGGTCTTGGAAACATAGTTTACTACATAGATTGGAACGACTATGGTATTGACAGCCGTCCCTTCAGTTCTATAGTCAAATCAACTCCTAAAGAACTGTTTGAGACCAAAGGATGGCATGTTGAGGGTACCGATGATTCTGAGGACTGGGAATCCTTTACGACCGCATATTATGATCTATTGGTCGGTAAAGCCAAAAACAATATTCCAAAGATGATATATGCTAAATCACGTAAGGGCCGTGGTTACCATATATTTGACGAGAAATCACATGGAGTACCTCACAAACGTAACTCTGAATTGTTCTGGAAGACCAAGAAAGATTTTTCCACCAAATATGATGTTTCTTTCGATGGGTTTGGCGAGTCCGCAGCCGAAACAAGAGAAGAACAGGTAGAACAGACAACGACTTACTTCAAAACAGTACTTTCGGTACTACGCAACAATCAGGCCCTGGTCGATTATCTGGCCGATCGTTTGGTCGAACTGGGAGATTCCGTACCAGAATCTATTGACAGTTGTATCATTTCGGATTCCAATCCTCTTAACGATAAAGCCCTCTTTGATTTCAAGAATTATCCGGACGAATTGTTTGTTGAACCGGGAACCAAGATACCAAATCGAGTTGGTTTCTCTAAGATCGCCTCGTGGTTAAATACTCATAGTCGGCAAAACTATGGAAGACCATTGTTTGTAGCAATGTCTGCCGATCTGGCAGATTCTACAAATATTTCAGGCTTTGCAAAAGGTTGGGGTGATGTTGAGGATCTGGGGATGTATGATAAGGAGAAGAACACGAATTCACCATTGATGCCCCAAGGCATAACAGAATTCACGAATTCTGGAATGATGGCAGGTTTATCAACGGTCAATTTCAATAAAGATACTTTTGATCAATACAATGGATTCATTGGTTCTTTCAGTACCTATGGTTCCTTTAGTTATCTGAAATACGGTCCAATTCGATTGTTCAGTCAGGTTGCCCAGGATTCACAGATCAAGGTTGGTAGATTATTGTGGATTGTCGGTCATTCCGGTCCCGAGACGGCTGAGGATAGTCGCACCCATTTTGGCATTTTTGCACCAGGTGTTACACAATTATTCCCGACGGGTCACATTATCAACTTGCATCCTTGGGAGCATAATGATGTAGCACCCGCATTGGCCGCGGCTTTCTCTACTGATGTACCGATTGTTGCGCTTCATCTGACAAGACCAGCCATTGAAGTTCCGGATCGGGAGAAACTGGGCATTGCAAACCATTTCGAGGCTTCAAAGGGAGCCTATCTGATCAGGGATTATGATAATCGTCCCAAAGAAGGTGTGGTGATTGTCCGAGGAACAAGTTCGACTAATACTGTGGTCTCAATATTGGAACAGATTGGTTCTGAGCATAACGTGAAGATTGTTTCCGCAGTTTCTTGGGAATTATTCCGGAGACAGGATCAGGCTTACAAGGATTCAATCATATCTGAGACAGAATGGTCAGATTCTATGATAGTTACGAATACAGGCCTTCGAATAATGCACAACTGGATCTCAAATCGTATAGTTTCAGAATATTCAGTATCTCCTGATTGGGATGATAATTGGAGAACTGGTGGTAGTCTTGATGAGATTATCGATGAGGCTCATCTTAGCCCTCGTTGGGTTCTAGAGGCCATTCAGAAATTTGCTTCAGAAAGAAATAGTAGATTAGAAAGACTTAACAACCAAGTGCCAGGCTCAGATTAATGTCATATGACAATTTTCCAGTAGCCGTTGTTGACAATGGAGGTCAATGGACTCATCGTGAGTATCGAGTCCTCAATTATTTGGGATGCAGA
>CAUYZR010000048.1:0-9556 GCA_963577905.1 Candidatus Thalassarchaeaceae archaeon | reverse complement strand
ACGTTTCTCCATTCAATCTGTGAAACATTGCCAATTGCACTGAAATATAATTTGCTGTTTTCAGGTACAAAAAACCTTGATGCAGTATCATTACCACCATCTGTTTCATTACCCTCGTAATAAATCATTGGAGTCTCAGGATCAAGTTCGACCGATATGGAGGCATCATACTTGATTGCTTCCTCCAGAGCCATGTCCATCTCTACAAAACCCCAACCATAGTCGTTGTTAGGCCTAACTGGGTGGCTCAACCACCTATATTCGGCCGTAGTTTCCATGATACTACGAATCATTAAAGGTTGAAGATCTGGATTGGCCTGATGTAACAGAACTGCCATTCCAGCAACCATAGGTGTTGCCATACTTGTTCCTGACATTGATACATAACCATTACCACTATTAGCTTCAACAGACATTACGGCTGAACCAATAGCTGCGACGTTCGGCTTAATCTGACCTTCATGGGTTGGACCTTTGCTTGAATATACCGCTAATTGACGATTGTCTTCCGTTGCCCCCACAGTAATCACATCCTTGGCAGCTCCTGGCGTACCTATAGTACCATACGCTGCGGAATTGCCGGCAGCAATCATTAATGAGATGCCATGGGCTACCATTTCATTGGCAAGAGTAGTAACACGCTCTTCCTGCTCCTGAGTTAATTCGGATACCCAAGCACCTCCAAGAGACATTGATGCCGAACGAATATTGTATTTTATCTGGTTATCAATTGTCCATTCCATACCGCGCATTACTTCAGCAAAACTACCGCTACCGCTTCCATCCAGAACCTTGACACCAACCAGAGTAGCTCCTGGTGCTACACCTCTGTAAGGAGTTTCACCTGTATTCGCAAGGCCTTCATCAACTGCACCTGTTCCTGCAGTTATACCTGCACAATGTGACCCATGACCATGATCATCATATGCTTGTGTGGTACCGCTACCATCATCTCCGCTCTCATCAAGGGCATCATAAAATGCAATAACCTTTGGATCGTTAGTCGTAGGATCATCATCAAAATCATTTATGCTTACATGGTTGGGATCAATTCCGGTATCAATAATGGCTACACTAATTCCTTCGCCAGTGTAACCAAAATCCCAAACTGTATCCACGTGGTGAATTCCAATTGCATTATCCAAGAGAACATGTAATTCCCCATTAAGTGTCAAGAAAACAACACCTTCAACTTCAAGTAAATCATCTATTCGGTTAACATCTATCAAACCAGATATGATAGGAATATGATGGAAACGCCAGCTTGGGATGAAACCCACTTCCTCAATCAATAAACTTTCATCAGATTCAATAGGCATATGATCGAAATCAACTAGGACTGAAATCTTACCATCAACAACAAATTTTCCTTGCTCAAGAGCCATGTCCAGAATATCATGCCGGTAATTCTTATCTCTGTCCATGCGGGTGTCTTCCCACCAATTCACTTCTTCTGAAATGGTTTGGGAGGAGAATCCAACAACGTTAATTTCACTCGAACTATCATCAAAGGAAAGCATAGGTTGAAGCGCAACTAACGTGGCCATCAACACGGCAATAAGAGAACGCATACAACGCCATAAGCATTGGGATAAAAAAATATAGTTCAGGATAATGGTGGACCCGTCGGGATTTGAACCCGAGGCCTCCTGCTTGCAAAGCAGGCGATCTTCCAGGCTGATCTACGGGCCCGTAATCAAGGAATCAAAGAAAGGGGATGATAAGGACGACTCCTAGCTCAAATTAAAGTTCATCCAACTTTCCAAGCAAGTCGTCCATGCCTTCACCTTCATCGGAGTCCTTCTTTTTGGGTTTCTTGGGCTCTTTTTCCTCGGATGAATCCTCAGAACCAAGCTCATCAAGCTTGCCAAGTATGTCATCCATACCTTCGCCATCACCGGAATCTTTCTTCTTGGGTTCTTTTTCCTCAGATGAATCCTCAGAACCAAGCTCATCAAGCTTGCCAAGTACGTCATCCATACCAGATTCTCCGAGATCTACCGGCTCCTCGACTTCCTCTTCCTTTACTTCTTCCTCTGCCTCTTCGACCTCTGGCTCCTCCTCAACCGTCTCGAATGCCGGAGCCTCCTCAATCTCAATATCTAGGTCCTCAACATCCGCTTCCAGAACCTCGACCTCTCCAAGGTCGGTCTCGATCGTTTCGGCTTCCTTGACGGGAACTTCTTCCTCCTCCTCCTCGAATTCCAGATCCTCAAATTTAGGCTTCTTCACGGAGGTCTTGAAATTCAGGCCATCACACGGTGTCGATGATACCTGTGAACTTTCGCCTCTTGGGTTGGTATAATCCAACCTCAAGTTCAGACCGATCTTCTTTTTGTCAAGAACCTCAAAGTACAATTTTATCTCCAAATCATTGTAACCCCTTATCTCGTCCACATTAACCTTGAAATTATCATGTTTGTAACTAGGGAAGACCTTGACCAATTTCAATTTGGATTTATTGTAATCCAAGCCCAGAATCACATCGGTTATACCCTTTGAAGCATAATTGTTGATATTTGTCTTGGCCTCAAGGAAACCCTTGAATTCATCGGAAGAGGAACGCATCCTTACTTCCTGCATCGAGAGGTAGTCCTCTATCATATCCCTAGTCACTCCTTCCGTTATGCCAATTATTGAACTCAGGGTGTCTTCCGTTCCAGATAACTTGTCTATATCTCCATCCCAGGATGCTATAATTTCTCCATATTCCTCTTCGATTTCCCTTACGGCCGATCCCATCTTGGAGCGAAGGTCCCGAGTTGCCTCACCATACACTACGGCCGCCAAGACCGTATTATCGCCCCTTTCCAGAATTATCTTATTCTCACCATAATCTATCGCACCGAGATTCCCCTCTGTCTGGAACGAATCCTTGACAAAGTCATTGATGGCAGTCAACATGCTGCTCATTATGTCAGAATCTACTTTTGCCTCTCTCGAATGTTTACTGGAAATCAAACGGCCATCATCATACACCAGATACAATTCCTCCATAGTGTAGGGTGGATGACTTGATTCATCTCCGAAACCCTTCTGCTCAGAGACGGTGTCCTGAATGTTGATGATCTTGGTAATTTGCTGGGGTGTAGCAGCCTGAATCTTGGAGACCAACATTGCCGCAAGTGGCAGATGTGAATAAGTCGTCGCAACTTCAAGAACAAGGTCTGAGTCCACACCAAGTTTCTTCAGATCCTTGACACCAAAATTTCTGAATAAAGTGTCTGCCAATGATAAGAGGGCTTCATGCTGTCTGGACGGACTCTTCTCATACCTATTTACTGCAGTTTCCCAAGCTTTCGGTACTGCTTCTCTCTTTACCGTTTCGAAAATCCCGGTGTCCGAGAATTCCTGAACTATTGTCTGAAGCTCAGCCCTGAAGGGGTTCATCGAACCTTCACCTTCCAGAACATCGGCCCAGGTATCGTGAGGGAATCGAACCTGACTGCCTTCTCCAGAAAGATATCCCATCGCATGATTGAAGGTCATAGTGTCCATCTCATCATTGAATGTGGCCTTTGTGTGCTCGGAAAGTTGTTCAGAGAACGCCCTGAAGAAAAGTTCATGGCTGTTCTTTTCGGCCATATGTGTCGAGAGGAAATTAACTGCTGATAATGTATGATAACCACCAGATTTGTATTCCCCTGCGTCTTTCAGGAGTTGCTGAAGTAATAATGATACATAGTTGGTCATACCCTTCATTGAATTCTCGTTGAGGTAGGTCAAGGTCAGTTTCTTGATATCTTTACTTATCAATTCTCTTATCAGAGACCAGACATAGATTGGGCTGCCCTCTGAATAAACCGCTAACTTGTCAAGAGCCTGAGGCTCATACATTAGTCCAGAGAAGGCCAGCATTCTTGAAGCCAGATTGAGCATTTCTTCTTCTGGGAATAGCGGAACCGTCAATCTCTCGAACATGTTCTGAAAGTCCTTGGGCAATGATCTCCAGTCGGCCTCACGAGCTGTGACTACCAGACCCCTGAGCTTGCGCTCTTGAAGAACCTGAATAAGTTCTGGGTTCTCAGGAATATCGTCGTAAAACAGACGGATACCAAATTTCTCGTGGACGTTACCGACGCTGTAGGTCGTTATTCGACCTACTGGCATTCGATCCATCAGCCTGTCAAAAACATCAAATCCAATTACACTCTTACCGACTCCTGGTTCACCGATAATTACGAAATTCTTGCCTGCGGTGTCATCCAATATTGTATTAACAATAGACTTACGGACATCATCCAAATGAACATTGTAACGTAAATTCGCTGGCAATGCCCATTCATGTAGCAATTCCTTGGGTGAAGTAGGTACCTCGAAGTAAGAAGAAATAGTGTATCTTTCTCTATTATTGTGCAAGAAATCCAGGATCTTTTCGTTCTCTGGATATGCTAGATAAGATTCACGCCTCTTAACAAAGAACTCCGCGAGAATAGCTTCGTGATCATTTAATTCCAAAGGTGGAAGCCAGGCTTGAACTGGATCACGTGGAAGAACATCCTCGAATTCCTCCTCAACAAAGACCTCTTCAACCTTTCTCAAGCGTAATGTCCCAAGAACCAGCAGTAATCCAACCAACAATGAACCTCCTAACACAAATGGATTACCCTCCATAATAAACTCAAGAAAAGTAGTTCCTGCATCAGTCTCAGTTACAACCTCATAAACCTCGATCTCGAAGATATATGGTTCAGAAAGCATACCGTCCTCATCTTCAGCATAAACTCTTATTTCATGAACTCCAGGAAGTAGATCTTTCGGATCTAATTCACAATCACTATCGGTGCAAGGTAGGGTACCTTGACGGCTGGAACGCCATTCATATCTGAAAATCTCTCCATCAAAATCATCTCCTGTAACATTCAACCAGAATGATGCATTATCATTCTCGTAATATTCCAGAGGTGGACTCGCTAATTCCTGAACGATGGGAGGACTGTTAATCACAGTAAAGACTTTTAACTGAGTCAAAGTGGCCAATTCACCATCTAAATCAGTAACTTCTACCTTCAAATCATATTTTCCAGTCTTCAAATCAGGCGGAGGCAATACATCAATTTCAAACAAGCCCGAGGTTTCATTGAAATAAACATTTGAGAAGAAACCCGGGAGCCATTCCTCATAATCTTTATCAAAATAGAATACTCTGACCTCCAGTACGGAAAGATTGTCCTGAGCCTCCAGATCGGTAATATTCAGTTTCAGACTTGCTTCATGGCTACGTTCCATTGTCGTATTGGAAAACATTACGTCCCTGATTACCGGTGCATTGTTCAGTATCTCTACATCAAGAAGATGAATCCAGGGGGTTGTTCTGGTCTCGTTGTGTGTGCTTCGTCCACTATCTTGTGTAGTTCGTCCCCTAATTTGGTAGAAACCCGGCTGCATATCTGGACCAGGTTCAAAGAAGCCTTCCCATAGAATACCATTATATTCGGGTTGGACCATGAATTCCTTGCTCCAATTCAAAGCCATGGCACTAATCTCAATCTCAACTGAAATTTCTGATTGTAGCGTAGTATTGTCCCCTACTGTGATATGGATGGGCATAACGAAACCGCGATAGGCCTCACTGGATTCCATCTGAACATCGTGTATCAGATGCTCATCAACATGATAATAACTATAATTCCAGGCAGACCAGTGTCCTTCATCATCCTGTGCTCGGAACCTTATCTCATGAGTTCCATGAGATAACCGCATATTGATATTCAGATCCTCACCAAGGTTACCATCAATCGTTGAGAACCACTGGAAATTGTTCAAGGAACCGTTGTCGTAATCACTAACCGATCCATTGAACCAGACCATTTCCTGATCAACCGGATATTCATACGTGGATTCAATAGACATATCTATGACAACCGGATAAGTGGATACGTAAATCTGAGTGGTATAGTTGATCGACCAGACGTCGTACTCATCGACTGCTCGGAAAGTCAGGTTGTGCAGACCCGGACTCAGATCTGTTGCGTCCTTGGAAAGCCAAAGGTCAGTTCCAAGAATACCATCAAGATCAGATTCCCACATTCCTCCAGTTACCTGACTATCATAATCAATAACGATTGCGGAGATATAGGCTCTATCTGGCCTGTACAAGAACTGCTCGGGATAGAGAAGGCCATTGGTTATTCGCACCTCATCTATCAACCCAATGAAATTTCCAGCAGAACACCCAGCTATTGCACCAATACAATTTTCGACGGTAGCAGAACGACCCAATTCAAACTGTTCGGGAAGTGAAACTGAACGATCATATTTACCATTAATGTACAGTACCATTTGGTCATTCTGTTCCGAATATACCGCTGCAACATGATACCATTGGAATTTATTCAATTCATTAGCACTAGAAAGCTGGAACGTGCCTATAGTGTCTGAATAGACCATAATATAGGCCTTATGATTGGCACCAATACCAACCTCCAAACGTCCGTCCCAACCACTTGCAAAGATGGCCCGGTTCCTGTCGAAAACGTAATTTTGGTCCAGATAGACCCATGCTTCTATCGTTACCTCATCAAAGACCTGGGACCCAGTTTCTACCAATTGAGGAGTCGAAAAAGAATCTATGGTACCATCAAGTTCCAGAGAGGAATTGAATAGGCCACCAACTCGAGTTGGATTCCCCTGAACCGAGGCATGATGATTGTTGAAGCTGGAATCACTAACTTTGTTGTCATCTATGCTATCGAAGTGCCAATAACCCAAAGTGTAGACATCTGCACTTGGTAATTCGTGATCAGGCCCATAGGCATACACTAATTCAGGAATTGAATTGATCAATTCTACCCTGGGTCTGGAATTGATCAGAACATAGGTCGTATCATAATCAGACCAAAGTCCATCATCATCTGTGACCCTGAGTGAAATCGTGTGATTTCCAGAGGATAGGTCTGTGATATTGAATGTGGGTAATACTCCAATCAATCCATCTAGTGATGAATACCACTCATATCCCACGACTGTGCCATCCTCGTCTGTTCCACCCCCATCAAATTGAACAGGTTGGTCTTCCGCTTGGAAACTAGGGGTTACATTAAAAATATCAGAAAGTGGATGTGACCTGATTTCGAGTTGAATAAAGACCTCTTCTGACCAAGTACCAAAATCATCTTTGGACTTATAGGCGATACTATGGTTACCTACTGATAGGTTGTTTGCAGATATTGAAGTTATATTGTCACTACCGATAACTCCGTAAATTGACGATGTCCAAAGATGATCTGTGATAAATCCATCATTGTCAGAGGCTAGACCAACAAACGTTATGATCTGTTCAGCTTCGTCATACTTGTATGCAGGATTGGGGCTAATGGACTCAATTGAAACGTATGGTATGTCATTTACATGTATTAAAATCGTCTTGGAAATTGACCAAAGCCCATCATCATCCTTAACTTTGAATTTTATATTGTGATCTCCAGGGCTCAGAATGATTGGGCCGGTAGAGAGACTTGTGCTAATTATGCCATCAAGGTCGGATTCCCATTCAAACGCACTGACATTTCCGTCCTTATCCTCAGCCATACCCTCCAAATACAAGGAAATACCATAATCGAATGAATTGGAACTAACTGATGATATGTTAGACTGTGGATGGGCCTTTATTTCAAGGAATGAAGTAGCATTATCTGACCAGTAGCCATAGCCATCCTGAACTCTAAAGGTTATAGTGTGGTTCCCCAATGACAACGCAGTAGAGGTAGTTGAATTCCACTGCCACCAGTATCCTGCACTGAATATACCATCGATTGATGAATACCAATAGGCACTGATTATCGAATCTTCGAAATCATAGGAATTCGCAGAGAAATAGGCGATGTCATAACCGTAAATTAACTCATCTGGAGCAAGGATCGACTCCGTGATCTTGAATTCATCGATTTTACCATCAAAGGCGTTAACGATTGTGGATCCAAAACCAGCACCAATCCTGTTCTCATAACCTAGATTGTATTGAAGAAGGAAAGTGGATGGAAGTGCGGAGGTAACTGCTAATTCATGATTTATATATATCTTGATGAAATCATCTTCGTCAGAATAAACAAACGCCAGATGATACCATCTATCCTCTGCAATAATCTGGCTTGTCACCGTTGTAACTGTTATGGCTTGCGATGTGGCTGTAACAAACGCATGCTGATCATCATCGATACCAAATTCAAGAGTACCATCCCTTCCACCAGAGAAAATCGTAGACTTTTCGCCAGAACCAACTGGGTTATTCAAGTAAATCCAGGTTTCAAAGGTTACCTCACTGAAAACGGACACACCCGACTTTAATTTAGGTAATGAAAGATAGTCATCGTCGCCATCCAATTCAATATAATTACCAAACAGATTCTCTTCATTTGAATAAACAGGACCATTCTGTAAATTTGCATCCTTGTGTCTACCTGATGAGTCATAAGCTTTGGTTCCCCCTTGCTCATCGAAATGCCAGAAGCCAAGTGTGGATGCACCCGGAGGAGCCAGGGTATTATTTTCGCTGAATTCGAATATTACATTAGGTACCGTGCCTATTATTTCTGCAGTTGGTTTGCCATTGATAGTTAAGTTGAAACTATCACTTCGGGACCATAGACTATCATTGTCCTTAACCTTCAGGTAGATCAGATGATCTCCGGGGCTTAAAGTGGTGATATTGAAATTCTGGTAGTTACTAAGCAAGCCATCAATCGATGAGGTCCACTCCATTTTCTCAATAGTGCCATCTTCGTCACTTCCAGAGCCCTTAAATTCAACATTTTGAGTTTCATTTGAAAATGACCCCGTTGATACGTAAGTTATGGTTGCATTCGGATATGCTTTTACAACTAACCAAGAAGATACCTTCGGAGACCAGGTCGTGTAATTATCACGACCCTGGAAGGTTATCGAATGGTAACCTAAACTTAGGGTATTGACATTTACCGTGAAATTGCCTGATTCACTCAATTCACCATCCTTACTCGAATTCCAATAATAATGGGTTATCTGGCCATCATTATCACTTACATTACCGTAGAAGGAAGAACTGTAATACGTCAGATTGTTCCTGTAAACCGTCTGAGGCTCTATCGAACCAATGGATGCAACTGATATGTCATTGATGAATACACTGGAGATCTCTGCTGCGGACCACAAAGTGTCATTGTCCTTGACCTTGAAAGTAATCCTGTGGAAACCGGTGGAAAGACCGGTGGTACTGAATGATGAACTAGTGCTCAGCAGACCATCCTTGCTAGACATCCACTCGTAGCCTGTGATAGTACCATCTTCATCAGATCCACTACCACTGAAAGATACGCTCACTCCTTCATCAGTCGACTCTGGAGATATGCTCGTAATGGTCGCATTCGGATATGCTTTTACAACCAACCAAGAAGATACCTTCGGAGACCAGGTCGTGTAATTATCACGACCCTGGAAAGTAATGGTATGAGTACCTAAACTTAGGGTATTGACATTTACCGTGAAATTGCCTGATTCACTCAATTCACCATCCTTACTCGAATTCCAATAATAATGGGTTATCTGGCCATCATTATCACTTACATTACCGTAGAAGGAA
>CAUYZR010000047.1:0-9580 GCA_963577905.1 Candidatus Thalassarchaeaceae archaeon | reverse complement strand
TTAGATCTTGCATATCCGTCATCATCAATTTCACATCCTTTGACCAAGGCTAGATCATCTATTCCGAAATTCACCATCGCTCGTGCGACAGCCCCTATATTTCCGGGATGTTGCGGTTCAACTAGGACAATTCTTGTCAATCTAACACTACTCGGTCTTTAATTTTTCTTGGATTTCTCTTGGTGAGTCTTCGATATCCTTCATTTCTAGAAAGTTTTCGTTTGAACCTTTTAATTCATTGAGTTTTTCTTGAGCAGGTAATAGTCTTCGATTGTAGGAACCAACAGTTTTGTTGTATGAATTTATGCTGCTTTGCAGACCCTTTCCTATTCCTTCTACATGGCCTATGAATGTATCGATTCTATCAGCTAGATCCTCAGTAACTTCCAAGATTTTTTCCGCGTTGTGGTTTTTCTCCTCTTGTTGCCAACTGTAAAAAACAGAACGGAGCAAAGCAAGAAGAATGTAAGGTGATGCAAGAATAACATTCTTTTCAACAGCCTCTTCCCAGAGGGTGGGCCTGTACATTAATGCTATTTGTAACATGTGTTCACCTGGCATGAACATTATAACAAAATCAGGTGACACTTTGTTTCCACTTTCATCCTTTATATTATCTTGATAACTTTTCTGACCTAGTGATTTTACAGTTTCCCATACATCATCTGCAAATTGTCCCATTAATTTTTCTTTCTCATCTTGATCTTTAGAATCATAGGCATCCAAGAGCCTTCCAGGTGCTTTGGAATCAATTACCAATTGCCTACCGCCAGGCATGTTTATGATTACGTCAGGGCGCTGTTTTGAACCATCCTTAGCTTCGATTGTTTTTTGTTCAACGTAATCAACATGTCTCAGCATATTGGAGTGCTCAATTACCCTTCTGAGTTGGACTTCACCCCAATTCCCCCTCATTGAATTATCACTAAGAGCTGAGGAAAGTTTAGTGGCTGACAATTCCAGACCTTTGTACTGTTCTTGTAATAGTTTCACATTCTCAGATATGGAACCGTATGCTTCGCCCCTATGTTTTCTCTCTTTTTCAATCAGTTCCTTTAAATCCTTTAATTCCTCTCTTAAAATCTTAGCCTCAGTTTCGCTTGAGAGTTTTGCTTTTTCGATACTTTCTAAATCCAAAGTATCTCTCTCAATTATTTTTTCTTTGATTTCAACTTGTACATCTTTTATCGCTTGGATGTTAAAATCTTCTTGTTTATCACCTTTACTTAGGTTAAAATAAAGCATTAGAACAATCGTGACTATTAGAAGTCCGATAATAATCTGCTCTAGCATGCCATGTTAAACTAACCTGACTAATTAGTATTTTGTCTAAAGTTCCTTCATCGAGGACACCAGTTCAGTCATCATTTTCTTTCCATCACCGAACAACATCATGGTCTTGTCCTCATAGAATAAATCATTATCCACACCAGCATATCCAACAGACAAGGATCTCTTGACCATAACAACCACTCTGGCTTTGTCTGCATCGATTATTGGCATTCCTGCCAGTGGCCCTTCTCCACTTCTAGCCACAGGATTCACGGTATCGTTAGCCCCCACAACTAGAGCTACATCGCATTCTCCCATTTCCGAGTTGATGCGATCCATTTCAATTAATTTTTCGTAGGGTACATTGGCTTCAGCCAACAATACGTTCATGTGACCGGGCATTCGACCCGCTACGGGATGAATACCATACTTCACTTCACATCCATTTGCCTCTAGGATATCTGCAAATTCACGAACTTGGTGCTGACACTGAGAAACAGCCATGCCATATCCTGGAATAATCACACATTTTGATATTCCGTCACAGATCATGGCAACTTCATCCGGATCCGAACCCACTTTGGTACGGGTTACCTTCTCTCTGTCCGATCCTCCAAATGATTTGAAAAGAACGTCAATCAGACGTCGATTCATCGCTTTACACATTATGTTTGTCAGAACTAGTCCAGCAGCCCCGACCATCGATCCTGCAATTATCAGAACGTTGTTACTGATAATGAAACCAGTGAAGGCGGCTGCCACACCAGATAGAGAATTTAGTAGACTTACCACCACTGGCATGTCTGCCCCACCAATAGGCAGTACGAACAGTAGGCCCAGAATACAGGATAAAACGATAATTCCTATGACATAGTCTTGGTTCCCGGGTTCTTCCAGACTCATATAGATTAGACCGACAATTCCAATCAGGAATATTCCCTTGACATAATTCAACCATTCAGGACCCCAGGTCGGTGTCCTGTACCATTTTCCGAATATCTCAAATCCTCCCTTCAATTTCATCATAGCCAATAAACTTCCAGTCAGGGTCATCCACCCTACTAAGGTCGAGAGGCCAATTGCGATCCAAGCCACATGGAATGTTAGCCAGTCAGTCGGGATGGTACCATTATTAATCATTCTGAAGACTTCAGACGCAGCAACAAGTGCGCTTGCAGCTCCCCCAAAACCATTGAACAGGGCGACCATTTCTGGCACCCCGGTCATCTGGACCCTTACAGCCATAGTGTAGCCGATTATTCCTCCTACACCCAGTCCTACCGGGATTAGTATTGTACCTTCTATCCCATCCCCAAAATTCATCTGTGCTACAGTTACAACTACAGCTACCAGCATCCCTGATGCAGCATAGAGGTTACCTGTAGGAGCGGTACGCGGATGCCCCAATTTCTTCAAACCTAATATGAACAGAATTGAGGCAATAAGATACCCAACATCCCAGATTTCAGGCTCAAAAGCCATCTATTTTCCCCTCCTCTTGCCGGCAATCATGTTCAGCATCCGGTTAGTAACCGCAAAGCCTCCAACCACGTTGATTGTTGCCAAGACCAATGCAGCGAATCCAAGCCATGCCGCCAATGGATAATTCCCTGAATCAGAGGCAACATTACTAGCAAATAAGGCCCCAACGATTGTAATTCCGGAAATCGCATTCGCGCCGGACATCAGTGGCGTGTGTAGAGTTGGGGGGACTTTCGTGATAAGTTCAAATCCTAAAAAAATTGCAAGTGCAAATATTGTGATTGCGGCAATCAATGTGACCAGTTCCACTATTTCAATGCCTCCTTCAGCCTAGTGTGGTTTCCATGAATCTTTCCGTTCTCTGCAATCAGAACCCCTCCATATCCGGCAGATATGCCGCCTTCATCACCAGTTAAAACCTGTTCTTCTGGATTTATTACAAGTTTTCCTTCTTCTACCAGTACGGTGACAAAACTAGTAGCATTGTTTGAGTAAAGCATGGATGCTGTATTTGGAATTGTTCGACACAACATCGGAATTCCAATAATGGTCACACCATCCTTTTCTATGATTTCACCTTCTACACTTCCGACAATATTGCCTCCCGTGTCACAATTCATATCAACAATTACAGCCCCCTGTTTCATTTCACGGGCAATTGTTTCATTCATCTCTTTACCAAAGAATAATTTGGGTGCATCCGCCCCAAATAATCTCGCAGTAGTTATCACAACATCCGCTTCCTTTACAACTTTCATTAATTCTTCATCAAATGCTTGCTGAAGCCCTTTGTCTGTGAATAGTGTTGCATGACCACTAGAGCTCTCAGCGTCCTTCCATCCAGGGACATCAATGAATTTTGCCCCTAAACTCTCAGTATCCTGTTTAGCAGCCAATCTCACATCAATAGCGCAGATAGTTGCTCCCAATCTCTTAGCAGTTGCAATGGCTTGTAAACCAGCTACGGCAGCACCTTGGATAACAAATTTCGCAGGTCTTACTGTACCAGCTGCAGTCATCATCATCGGGACCATCTTTGAAACGTGTAGGGATCCCATCAAGGTCGCCCTGTATCCAGATAGATTGTCCTGGCTCGAATTGACATCCATGGTTTGTCCCTTGGACAGTCTTCTGGGAATTACATCCAGAGAAAGTAAGGTAATTCCTGCGTCTACTATCTTCTTTGTTTGCTCCAAATTTCGGAAAGGATCAGCCACGCAAGCCAACATTTGGCCTTTTTCCATCATTTTGAAATCAGGGACATCAATTGAAACAATCAATTCAGATCCTATAACCTCCTCCCGATTTTCTATCTTTCCCCCTTTATCCACATATTCGGAATCAGAATATCCTGATTTTTCTCCAGCCCCTTTTTCAATAATGACCTCAAATCCTAATTTGTTCAATTTAGGTATAGAAATAGGTACAATCGAGACACGCGTTTCATTATTATTCTTCTCTTTCGGTACTCCTAAACGCATTTCGTTTTCCCCATTAAATATTTGAGACTAAAACAGCCTATGATACGGGTTACAAACATGCTGATAAAAGTTTTCCTACTATTTGCCAATTTCTCGAGCAATGACTAATCTTTGAACCTCTTGCGTTCCTTCATAGATCTGAGTTATTTTCGCATCTCTGAAGAATCTTTCAACTGGAAATTCAGTAGTATAACCATAGCCACCCATAATCTGAACCGATTTTTCTGAAACCCACATTGCAGTGTCACCGGCGTTCAGCTTTGCAAATGAGGCCTCCAACGTGTGTCTATCACCATTTTCCTCATAGTGTTTCATTTTGGACCATGCTGCCTTGTAGACCTGTAGTCTCACTGCATCGATTCGCATAGCCATTTCAGCCAGATAATTACTGATTGACTGATGAGCTGCTATGGGCTTTCCAAAAGTTTCCCTTTCCTTCGAATATTTCAAAGCAGCCTCATAAGCGCCTTGTGCAATTCCAAGAGCTTGGGCAGCTATTCCAATTCTCGAATTATCCAAGGCATTCATTGCGATTGCAAATCCTTTTCCGACCTCTCCCAACACATTTTCTTTAGGAACCTTGCAATTGTCGAGTATCAGAGTACAGGTGTCACTGGACCTAATTCCTAGTTTGTCTTCTTTCTTTCCTATCTTGAAACCTTCAAAGCCTTTCTCTATGATGAAACCAGTTACACCACCGTGCTTTTTCTTACCATACTCAGGATCATCTGTCACCTTGGCAAAAACCACGAAAAGGTCAGCTGTGGTGCCATTTGTTACCCACATTTTCTCGCCATTTAGAATAAAATTCGAATCGTCTTCAGTAGCCTTGGCAACCATTGCGGCAGCATCAGTACCAGCCCCCGCCTCACTCAAAGAGTAAGCTCCTAAATGTTCACCCGAGGCCAGTTTAGGCAGGTATTTTTTCTTCTGTTCCTCGTTCCCGTTCAGTGCAATGGTCATAGAGCACAAGCCTACATGAACTGCAACCATAACCCCTAGTGAAGGATCAACTCTGGATAATTCTTCAATCACAATCGCTTCTGAGATGTCATCTAGTTTCTGACCACCATATTTTTCAGATATTGTCATCCCTGCAAATCCAAGTCCGGCAAATTCCTTGAATTCATCGATTGGAGGTCTTTGTTCTTTATCCCTTTGATGGCAACTGGGACCAGCTACGGTTTCGGCAAAATCACGTACCATATCCCGAATCATTGTCTGATCATCAGTTTCTGAAAAATCCATCCTAACCTCCCATGAGCTTGATTATAGCTTCAGCAGGCTCTCCACCACATTCCTCTAATGCAGTTTTGGCCTCTTCATGAGATACGCCAGCCTGTGAGGCTACCAATTCAATATCCTCATTTGGTATACTTGTATTTTCATCCTCTCCATCTAAACCTCTTTCTTGAGGTTCTCCAACAATTTGATAGGTCTGCTGTCCCATCAGATTCATTGCACTTACAGAGGGGTTACTGAAATACAATTCTTTTTCTTTAGTCCTGATTATAACCTCGGTAGCATCAATCTCCTCAGTCGAATTCTGCAATTGTTTCTGCAATTTTTTCATCATTCGGGGATTCATACGCCCCATACCTGGCATCATGCTCGTGTTACACCCTCCCCTCTAAAAGAATTTATGTTAGTCGATATCGTAGAACAACGGCCATATCTCCCAAACCTGCCAGCATCTCTCCTCCATGATGGTGCGAAGAGATTTCAATTATGGAGGTTCTGTTTCTATCTGCTAGATTCATCAGTTTTCTCCCATCTTTACTTCTGGTTTTTTCCGATAAAATCAGCATTGACTCTGCTGCACCAGAGCTAATCGCGTTTCCGACTTCCATTTTACCGTAAGTTGCCATATCCTTGGAAAGAGCCTCCCTGAGTTTCTCAACGGCAGCCATCTCTTCTTGGATTTTTATCTGAGCTACTGCCTTTGGTAGAGTTCCTCTACTAATTGCCTCATGGATTCCTACCATTCCTCCCTGACCAGAATTCTCAACCACACATCCTTCGAATATATCAGGGGCATCATTTTTTCCAACGGCTACAAAATCTTCTTTGAGAAATCCCGGTCCAATAACAATTATGATTGCATTTTTGATGTATACATCAACAAGTTGCTTAACAGTTCTGCTATAGAATGCTGTCAATTCTTCACCCCCCGTTGATTTTCCGCTGCCCGCTCTGTTAAGGGTTTTTACCTCACGAATACCATATGTTCTCAATTCGGCGATTGTTATGTTGTCACTTTCTATTGCAACAGCTAGTGCAGTTACAGTTGGTTGTGCAGCTTCTTTCAGCCGTTTCTTTTGATGAGAGTGCCATTGTACCTTGCCAATCTCGAAATCATCGCCAGATTCTAGTATCAATGTATGATGAGAACCTTGATCCCTCTCTCCGAGTGCAATCACACCATGACATCTTAACCTCTGGCCGAACGATTGATATTCTACATTCTTGACTTCTAGTGTCAATTTCATTTTTTGTTTTTTCCCTCTTTCTTTTCTGATTCTATCAGATTGCGTAGCCTCTCTCCTTTCAGTTAGAGCTCTGACCATGTCACCTTCATCCAGAATTAGGTTCAAATGGTACAGATCATCTTCGTGCTCTAGTCTGATGTGATAGATATTGTTATCACGTTTTCTTACTCTCAAGGGACCTCACAGGTACATAGTGATGTCTAGATTCTTAGCCAGTTCCTTGTAACGATTTCGTATTGTGACCTCGGTGACTCCTACTGTCTCAGCAATAGTTTTCTGGGTCTTTCTCTGGTCGTATACCACAGATGCAATGTAAATTGCAGCTGCTGCAACGCCTGTAGGCCCTCTGCCTGAGGTCAATTCAGCCTCAATTGCCTGATTCAGTATATTTATTGCGGCACTCTCTACATACCCTGGTAATTCGAGTTCTCTGCAAAAACGGATTATATACACAGCAGGTGAGGCTGGTTGTAGATTGAGTTTCAATTCCCTTGAGATGTACCTGTAAGTTCTTCCAACTTCTTTCTTTGAGGCTCTTGAGGCCCGTGTAATCTCATTAAGTGTTCTTGGCACTTCACATCTTCTACAGGCACCATAAAGCGCGGCTGCCGCTACTCCTTCTACAGAACGCCCTCTGACTAGGTTATCTTGTACAGCCCTTCGGTAAAGCATTGCAGCTTCTTCCCTTACCTGACGGTGCAATCCTATTTTCGAAGCGAGTCTATTGAGTTCGTTAAGAGCTTGAGCCAAATTTCGATCAGCAGAGTTAGAGGCTCTGGTACGATTCTGCCATTTTCTCATTCTATAAACCTGAGAACGGTTTTTGGTAGGTACATTGTTGCCATAGATGTCTCTGCTCCCCCATCCAATATCCGTAGACAGTCCTTTATCATGAACCATGACAGTCATCGGTGCACCCCCTCTGGCTCTTCTCTCGTTCTGTTCAGAATCGAAGGCCCTCCATTCAGGTCCCTGATCAATTACCTGGTCGTCAACTACTAGTCCACAGTTCCTACAGGTGACCTCTCCACGCTTATAATCTCTAATAATATGTTCGGAATCACATTCCGGGCATTCAGTCAACTCCTCAATGACTACTTCTGAGACTTTTTTTGTGTTATTCATTGAGTTTTTTTCTGAGTTATTCATAAGGCTTAATTGCCATGTCATTTTGGGATTATAAGGCTTGGCCCACAGTCTTTAAATTATAGGAAGTAGCACTAGGTGGAACATCACTTCTTTGAGTAACTTATTTATCATCCCCATCCGACCTACCTAGGCAATGACAAGGGTCCGGGATCCAATTCACGACTACATCGATTTAACTCCTTTGGAGGTTAGATTGGTTGATACTCCAGCTTACCAGAGATTACGCTGGATTCGCCAATTAGGTCCTGCTAATCTGGTCTATCCAGGTGCAAATCATACACGACACGAACATTGTATGGGGACTGGCCATGTTGTTGGTAGAATAGCAGATTCTATAGGTTTGGATTCACATGATAAGCAACTAGCCACCGTGGCAGGATTATTGCATGATTTAGGCCACTCGCCTTTTTCCCACCTCGGGGATGAAGTCGCCGGTTTGGAGAATCACGTAATCCGGACTACTAAGTTGGTGTCCGATACGGAAATATCAGACATCCTATCCGAAGAAGGTATAAACTCAAAAGAGATTAATGAAATAATCCAAGGTAACCACAAATTAGGTCCTTTGGTTTCTGGGGATTTGGATGGCGACCGCCTTGATTATCTAGTTCGTGATGCACATTATACTGGTGTTAGTACTGGAGTTGACGCCGGACGATTGATTACGACTATGTCAATGATTGATGGGAACCTAGTAGTACGTCAGGGAGGCCTTCCAGCAGTTGAGGCCCTTTTGACAACAAGATCTACAATGTATCCTACAGTCTACTTCCATCCTTTCGTAAGAGGTGCTGAATTGATGCTAGCCCGTGCGGCCAACTCGGCAATATTATCTAACAAATTTACCTCTCGGGATTTCACAACCTTTACAGATCATAAATTCTTGTCAGAACTGGATAGAGCTGGCGGCTTCCCTCAGAAAATCGTAAAAGACTTTGAGAATCGTAGGATTGTAAAACCAGCGGTTAGCATAACTAAGAAACAAGCGGAAGATTCGGGCCTGAATAGAGCCAGTAAAGAAGAATATGAGAATTCAATAGCTGCTAAATTGGGACTTGATGCTTCGGATATTTACGTTGACCTTCCTCCCTTGTCAGTTGTTCCGGGTCTGAAAATCAAGATTCGGAAAGACAATGATGAAGTCGTTCTGGCCCGCACTCTTTCAAGACTGGTATCCGGTCTGTATGAAGCCCAATTTGACCATTGGCGCGGCCGGGTGTATGGTCCTTCAGGAATTGGAGATGAAATATCATCTGAGGCTAGTAAAGTTCTTGGTTTATAGATGTCAAAAACCATTCAGAGATTTATTGAAGACCTAGGTTGGAGGGTAGATAATTATTCGTGGGATGGTAACGCCCATTTGTTCTATGTTACAGAGCCTGAAAATCTAGATGAACGATTCGAAGAGTTAAGGCTGGCCTTCAAGGCAACTAGTAAACTAGGGTCTAAACGCATATTTCCAATGCTGAGGAGAGCAGGTGATGAACTCATCCTTGTTGTTCTACCCCAACCAACATTCGATTATACACAGAATCGGATAAATCTGTACCTTCTTATTGCCACTATATTCACTACCACCTGGGCAGGGTCCATGTGGTGGGCTTCCTATGTGGATTCCAATGTTCTTGAGATGAGTTGGTGGTGGTTGAGAATTCTAATAACCCCTGACGTCTTTTTCATGGGTTTTTTGACTTTTTCTCTTCCATT
>CAUYZR010000046.1:0-9617 GCA_963577905.1 Candidatus Thalassarchaeaceae archaeon | reverse complement strand
GCCAACGGTTTTTCATTATCCACATTAGGAAGGTTACGGAATATAGAACGAGCCGAAATTAGAAAATTGAGGTTTTTTTCTACTTGCCTTACAACATTCGTCATTTTAGCGTAAGCTTCACTCATAACCTTCATTGTATTATCAGCACTTTTTCGGGCTCGAGCCTTAGGAACATACTTTGTTGCAATCATCAAAACTTCTTTACGAGCCCAGTCTACTCCTCCCAAAGCCTTTCTCAGTTTATCCACACCTACTGTCAAATCTATTATTGATCTATCAAATGGATGAATGGTATCAAATGAAGGGAAGGCCTTGACGTAGGTCTGCAAGGGATTTGCAATATTATCGGCAACGGAATGTATTTTTCTAACAGCAGTTAAACGAGCCCTATAATCTGCATTCCTAACACTTTCTTCAACTTTTGAGGCTCTTCTCAGGGCTCTATCTACAAGTTCTTCTGCTGTAGCAATTGTAGGTATGTCCTGAAGATTCACAGATTATCAATGATGGCATCGCCAAACTCACTACATTTTAGCAATTTAGCACCGTCCATCAGCCTCTCAAAGTCATAAGTGACGGTCTTAGCCCCTATAGCCTTCTGCACTCCTTCTACAATAAGATCTGCAGCCTCTGTCCATCCCATATAGCGAAGCATCATCTCACCCGATAGAATCACTGATCCAGGATTGACCTTATCCTGGCCTGCATATTTGGGTGCTGTACCATGTGTTGCCTCAAACAATGCGTGTCCTGTATCATAATTTATGTTTGCC
Source organism: Candidatus Thalassarchaeaceae archaeon (assembly GCA_963577905.1). GTDB lineage: Archaea > Thermoplasmatota > Poseidoniia > MGIII > CG-Epi1 > CG-Epi1. Next base: position 8,844 of record CAUYZR010000046.1, on the reverse strand, counting down.
CCAGGAGCGATACCGATTCCACCAACCTGAGCTGCAAGAGCATCCGAAATATAATCTCCATTCAGATTCAGGGTAGCAATAACATCATATTCGGAAGGGCGAGTGAGGAGTTGCTGTAGCATTGCATCAGCAATTACATCTTTGATTACTATCTGGTCTTCATTCTCAGGATTCTTGAAGCTGTGCCATGGACCTCCATCAATAGGCTGAGCTCCAAATTCTTCACGGGCAAGTTCGTATCCCCAATCTCGGAATCCACCTTCAGTGAATTTCATTATATTCCCCTTATGAACCAAGGTCACTGATTTCTTGGAATTTGAAATGGAATATCTAATAGCCGCGCGAACAAGTCTCTTAGTACCCTCACTAGAAACGGGTTTGATACCTATCGAACTTGTATCTGGAAAACGAATCTGAGAGACTCCCATCTTGTTTTTAAGAAATTCAATTACTTTCTTGACTTCATCACTCTTAGCTTTCCACTCGATACCTGCGTAGATGTCTTCTGTATTCTCCCTGAATATAATCATATCCACTTTAGCCGGTTCCTTAACAGGACTTGGGACACCTGTGAACCAACGAATCGGACGAACACATGCGAACAAATCGAGACGCTGTCTTAATGTAACATTAAGACTCCTAAAACCACCACCAACCGGGGTTGTCAATGGGCCCTTTATCGCAACCAAGTGCTCCCTGATGGAATCTAACGTCTCGTTAGGCAACCATTCACCGGTCTGTTTGAACGCCTCTTCCCCAGCCAGAATCTGTTTCCAAGAAATCTTTCTATCATTACCATATGCCTTTCGGACGGCAGCATCCAACACCTTGATCGCTACTGGAGTGACATCCTGGCCTATGCCATCCCCTATAATTACGGGAATTATGGGATTGTTGGGCACTTCCAGATTTTCTCCACTATAAGTAACTGAAACTGGATTCATAATCAAGGCTAGACAAGCCTGTATAAATCGACCACGGATGTTATATAATAAACACGGTTTTGCGTATGATTCAATGAGCATTCTAAACGGTATTATTGTCAGAACTGCACCCTGGATGCCAAAATTTATTATTAGAAGAATTGCCTCAGTTTATGTTGCTGGAGATAAATTAGAAGATGGTCTAAAGCTATCAAAATTGGTTAACTCCAAAGGTTTCTCAGCCACCTTAGACTTATTAGGCGAAGAAGTCCATAACCGAACCGAAACAAACAAAGTAAGAGACTCTTACTGCGAACTATTAGAGGGAATCGCGAATTTTGGAATAGATTGTAATGTATCTCTCAAACTCACTGCACTGGGTCTTAGAATCGATGAGGAGCTCTGCTGGGATAATCTAAGTGTTGTTTTGGACAAGGCCCAGGAATACGACAATTTTGTGAGACTAGATATGGAGGATTCTAGTATAACACAGGCTACAATCAACATGTGTATGAAAGCAAAAGACTACTACCCAAAATGCGGAACTGTGCTTCAAGCCTACATGAGAAGAACGGTAAACGATGTTGAAGCAATGGTAAGGGAGGATCGCTTACACGACACTAATCTTAGATTATGTAAGGGCGCATACAAGGAGAAATCAGAAATTGCATACCAAGGTTATCAAGAAGTTCGAGACAACTATCTGGACGCTGCCAGAGTAATGATTGAAAATGAAGTCTACACCGGATTTGCCACACATGATGAATGGCTGATAAATAAAATAGAAGCACTGGTCGAGGAGCATAGATATCCTAAAGATAAATATGAATTTCAAGCCTTGTCAGGAGTACCTCTAGACAAAACCCTAGAGAGGCTGAGAGACAAGGGACACAAAGTAAGATACTACATCCCATATGGTCCCGAATGGTATGCTTATTCCCTTCGAAGAATGAGAGAAAATCCAGACATATGGAAATACACTTTGAAAGCTTTCTTGTTCCGTTCCAAACATAGAAATTAGAACGTCATCTTTTTGTAAAGCATCCGAGTAACAAAAATATGGAGAGGAGAGTCAAGAGGAAAAAAGGCAACCCAAAAGCTGCGGTTCCTACATATCGTGAGGAAGGGGTCAAGGCAACTAGGCCAGACACCAAACCAGCTCTGATCGCATTGTTTCTTGTTATCCTGTTGATCGGAAGTGCACTGTACTTCACAACGATGGTAGAAGAGGCACCCGTTGTGGAATATGGAGTAGATGCCAAGCTCTTGACTAATAATCATAACACGGAACCAGGATATGATACCGACTTTGTATTAATAGTGGAGAATACAGGTTCTATAACCGATACATTTGATATAGATGTAAAATCCAATGATGGTGGATTTGTAATAACTATTGAAGAAGAATACGAATCGATAATCTTGGCTAAAAATAAAATAAAACCAATCATAGTCAATGTAAAAACCTCAGCCTCAGCCACTGGACTATTGTATGCTCACTTGGAGGTAAGGTCACAAGGAGATATTAGCCAAAATACAGAGATAAGGTTAGATGTCAACACAGACTATACATTTGGGAATATGAGCACGGTGGGCAACTCAGTGAGTGTCCACTATGCAGGTATTCTAGCCAGAAATGCTGAACTATTTGACTCGAGTATGGAATACATATGGGACAATTATGAAAACCGAAAATCAGGAGTTACAGATAACAATAGACATACTGACACTATAAGTGCAGACAACATTGGATGTGATTCTCCGAGCACTCACGAAGACTGTGACGGAAGCAGAGGGATGATACCTGGTTTTGATGCAAAGATGGTAGGAATGTATGAGGGACAATCATTAGCTGTAAGGATTCCGGCCAAAGATGCATATGGTGAAACTGGGACAAGTGATCTAACTGGAGAAGACCTGATCTTTGCAATCGTGATGATTAGTATAGATTAACAGACCTTTTAGACTAGACGGCAAAGCTTCCAAATTCACGGCAGAATACACAGGGTCCATTTCCTCCTGATGGTTCTCCACAAGAAGGACATGAGGATAATTCAGAAGGAGCTGGAGAATTCTCTCTTATCTTCTCCATACCATTAAGGAGAGAATGACGGGTGCCTGGTTGTTTATTCTCTAGTTCAAGCAGTATCTTACGGAAAAGGTTCCTTTGGGCTTTGCCTGCATGTGGGCAATCTCCATCATGGAAATTCATACCTTTTAAGAATGCATAAAGATAAACTTCCTGTTCTGGTAAACGCCGAAGCGGTAGCAGTCTGGGAACAAAACCTGACTGAACATGTTTGTGTGGTGCCATCCTGGTAAGACGAGAAACATCACCTCTAGAATGGTTCATCAGTACTGTTTGGGAGAAATCATCAAGATTGTGCCCTAAAACCATGCAATCCACATTCGCACTCCTGGCCATATTATTCAATGATCTACGTCTTAAGACACCACATGGTGAGCAAGGAGAAGCAGCGGGAGGGGTCTTCCGCAAAAGCTCGTCCAATGTCATTCCTATCAATTCTTTGTAAGAAGAGATTCTCATTTCCACGCCCAAATCGGAACAAAATTTTTTAGCATAGTCTAACGATTCCGAACGATAATCCTTAATGCCCTCATCAACACAAAGTGCGATAAGATCAATCCCCCTATTTTTAGAGTACTTATTCAAAAGGTGTAGGGATACTGTTGAATCCTTTCCACCAGAAAGTCCAATTCCAATTCGGTTTATCTTCAACTCAGAACTAGAACTAAGATTATTGATCTGAGTACGCAATTCCTTTTCAGCATTCTTCTCAAAAGATCTGAAAAAACATTTCTTGCATAGTATTTCTCCAGAGTAACGACGACTTATCACTGGCTCAAGTTCACAAGGTTTACAGGGCACACACAAGCATACATAGTACTTTATATGGATTAGAGGTTACCAAAACTATGACACTAAATTGACACATTATCTACTTTATAAGAATTATTTTGGCACTTTAATGGTGTCAAAAAACATTAAGTTTATATACTATGTTCTTCTAATAAGCAATAACATGGCACCACTTGGACCTCTAACTACAAACCGATTAACTGTCCGTTTAGATTCTGAAAGGGCAGCCAGGCTCGAATATTGGGCAACTGAGAACCCCATAAAGATAAAATCATATAATCAACTAATTCAAGAAGCGCTGGATGAGTATCTAGACCGAAACACAGCTTCACCAACTGAAGGTTCAATCTCTATAACCATGCCTGAAAAGGTTAGGGACAAACTCCACAATCTTCAAGAACAAGGTTATGGCAACATAGATCATCTTACTTGTGAGGCCATCAACCAATATTCAGTCCTTAAATTAAAGGAAGAAAAAGAATACCAATTCCTCAGTAATGAAGTTAGCACAATAGCCAATAGTAGAAAAATGGTCTTTTCGGACTATGGGAGTGACTAGAACTCCATGATGGATCGTCTAGAGAGTTTTGACAGTAGTGACCTGATGGAATTTATTGCCCCTCCAAAAATAAAAATAATAGGTGTAGGCGGGGCTGGTAACAATACCTTGACCCGTTTGCATTCCCGCAAAATAAAGGGTGTAGAAACTTTTGCACTCAACACGGATGCCATGCACCTGAATAATTGTCAGGCTGATTTCAGAACTGTCCTAGGAGCAAAAATAACACAGGGAAGGGGAGCTGGAGGAGATCCACATTTAGGAAGAAGATGTGCTGAGGAAGACGAAGAACCTTTGAGAGCTCTAGTGAATGGAGCTGATATGGTATTCGTAATTGCCGGCATGGGTGGAGGCACGGGTACCGGAGCAGCCCCTATAGTTGCACAATATGCAAGGGAGACCGAGGCCTTGGTAGTTGGTGTTGCGGTTTTGCCTTTTAGCACTGAGGGAATAAATAGACGGAAAAGTGCAATCAAAGGATTATTGGAACTAAAAAACAACTGCCATTGCGTAATAGAATTAGATAATGAAAAACTTAACGATGTTACAAAAGGTAAATACCCTATGGGACAAGCGTTTCGAGTTATGGATGATCTAATAACTGAAACCGTACAATCCTTGTCAGAAGTAGTAACCGAACCATCTACCATCAATGTGGACTTTGCCGATCTAAGAAAAATTATAGAAACTGGCGGCAATGCAAAAGTCCTTTATGGTGAATCCGAGAGTTCTGAACCTGGTGATGTTCTTGATGCGATTCTGTGTAACCCTATTCTAAGTCCTCTCATAGGATCTGATTACAAGGGTGCTGAAGCAGTCCTACTGCACATTGCCACAGGTAATGAACTCACGATGAATAATTGTTCTGAAGTTGTCTCGGCTTTAGAATACGAACTCTCCGATGATGTTAATTTGATCTGGGGATTACGAATCGATGATTCCATGAATTCTAATGTGAAAGTGGTTATGTTAGTCGCCTCTATTCCTGAAAATAAATCTGAATTAGAAGATATCAGAGAAAATCTATCCTCTCTGGGTGATTCTATTCCGATGATCAACTGATTGTTAGCACACCTTCGCTGTAAGTAAGAAAGCCATGAGACTTGTAGCACTGTAACAGAAAAGCAATAGCTGAACCAGTACACACTGGGTTCAGAGGGGCCAGAGGCCCCCATTTTGCGACTCAGGTTTTGTGAATCCGAGTGCTTACTCTTCTTCTCTCTGTCTGAGGGCAATACCTACAGCAGCCAATAAGCCACTCAAGGTCATACTCATTAAAGACAATGAGAAAGATGGTACTGTATTTACTTCCTTCACAGCAGTTATACTAATTGGAACCTGGTTATTGTTCTCGTTAGACTCAGCAACCGAATTCTCTGTATCTACAGCCAGATAGAAGTTGTATGCACCACTGTTAGCTTCTCCAGGACCTGCAGACATACCTAACTGTGCTGCAGTGGCCTTGAAGGTAACATACTTCTTGTTGCCCTCTACGACAATCTCAGCGCCTTCAGCCGTAGTCCTGGTCTCATCTATAGCCCAACCACTATTGGTCCAGTAGATTGCCACTTGAACACCCAAAGGATTACTGAAAGTGTCCAATAGCCCAATTTTGAAGGTTCCTACAGTTTCAGTGCCAGAGTTCAATACTTCGAACATGAAGCTGAAGTATGGATCATTCACACAATCATCTCCACTAGTTTTTCCTTCACAACCTGTCTTCTTTTCCCATCCAACACCAGATTCACCCCATCCTGTAGCATGGGAAATAAATCTTACATCACTTCCAATGGAAAGGTCTGGTTTGGCTATGATCATCGTTGCTTGACCATCTGAATCACCACTAGTGAAAGTGTTGTCATAGTCAGACCAAGAACGTGCATCTGCCTGAATGCTATAGGTTCCAGGTGGAGCCCAAGCCGCAATACCAACAGTAACATCTATTGAAACCGTAGTTACCGAACCGGGAGCAACAAGGCTCGAAGCAGTTGGTTCACTAGGCTTACCAGCAACACTATCCCAATTGGACTTGCTTGGGTTGAATATTCTCCAACCAGTCGTGGAAGTGTATTCTGTTGTTCCACTAGGCCAAGTTATGAGTCCACCTTCATTGATGTAGGCTGTTTGATCACCACCACTGGTGTCATCACGGCCTCCACCCCATGAACCACTTATTGGTTTAATAGCCACAACACTGTCTTTACCCTGCTGAAGGATTGAATCCATTATAGCGCTAGTTCCATCATCTAAAGTGACAAAGGAATTATCGGGGACTGTTACAACAAAGTCGACTACAGCAGCGTCCGAAGAAGCTCCATAATTGTTCACCTTGACAGTGTAAGTTCGAGTTACCTCATCACCAGTCGATGAAGATGGTTCACCATTCTGAGTAGTTGGTGATATCTCCTTGACATCCACTGAGAAGTCATCCAAACCAAAGACGGATGGATAATAGGCGGTGAAAGTTCCACCATCACCAGCACCAGTATTAGTTCCAGTCAGACGAATCTGCATAGAATTACGGACGTACTGGTCCTGTAGATTACCTGAACCATCACTCAACTGCTCTACAACTCCCAAATCAGCAAAGAAAGTCTGCTTGGTTGCGTTATCGAAACTGCTGCTACCAGTCCAGCGGTCTGGCAACTGAGTATAGTTTTCTCTAGGTATGGAGTACAGAGTCGATAACTGGTCTGTAGCTCTCCACTTGATATCATACCAAGCACCACTTGAACCTGCCCTAACCTGAGCTTTCACATGAGCATCTGTTAGATCATACTCAGCTTCTACAACCAGGAAAGGTCTGCTGTTCCAGACATCAAAGGAATCTGATGTTAAGGACCCATCATTCTCTCCGTCCCAGACATAGGAACCATCACTCCAACCACTACCCATTGTCCATTCATCCCCAGTCAAAAGTGCAGCACCAAGTACAATTGTAATTGTCTTGATGTTATCGGCTGGATTCTCATCAGGAACCTGTTGGTTATCATCTCTCTTCGCCTCAATTCTCATCTGGTAAATTCCAGGCGAAAGGCCTGAACCCCAAGTCCAGTCACTACCGGCGGTAGTTGGATCAATAGTAAAAGTTTCACCCTTTTCAAGAGCCACTGGAAGTGTGAAGTAGTTGAAGGAATGGTCAGCAGGCCATACACGCAGACCATTGGAGTCTGTCATGACGGCTGTAACCGTTACACTCGTCTGAGGCTCTAAACCTATTCCCTTAACTGTAACCGATAAATCGTGTTCTCCACCAGAAGCTCCATAGCGATCGGTTGAAACATCTATGATGCCCAAGTTGTTACGATATTCGTTACCAATGACATACAGGTCATCTATCATGACACCCTTGCCACCACCATTCGAAGTCACTACTCTAAAGTCAATCCAGGTCTGATAACCTTCAAAGGCTTCCAAACTTAGTTCTTCAACGACCCATTGGTCTGATTCAGCACTTGACCATGCACAACCACAATCTCCTTCATAGGTCTTTATGACGGTCCAAGTTCCAGAAGACATCTTCTGGTCACTGTCGAAATCAGTGGCTGCTCTTACCTCAAGTCGGTCTCCCGATGCCAAGTTCCATTTGATGGCAAATGATAGAATTGGTTTGAAGGCAGCTCTGAGGTCTACATTGACGTCGGTCTGGAACGTATCACCAGTGCCATCACGATCAAAGGTATCCTGTGTAATCAGACTATCGTCAGAACCACCACCTGTGGTCTGGGCGTTAGCATTACTGTCATCATATCCACTTTCCTTAGCATATTGCCAGACATACTGGCCCGAATATGCATCATTATTGATGTCTCGCTCCACCCAGCTATTCTGGGTACCAGAGTTTCTATCCACAGTAGTATAGGAATAAGGATCCCTATCACTATCTATATCATCGAAAAAGAAAGTATCAAAGACACGGAATGTCACCGTCAGGGAATTATTCCACGGGAAGAAGTCCCTACCTGCAGGAACTAGTACCTCCACCGTAGCGTAGTATGTATTGGCACCCATACACTGGAATAATGCGAACAACTCTGTTTGGTCTTCACCACCATGTCCAGCTCTAACATCACCATATCGTGATTCTCCATATAACGTATCTATCACAAGTGGATCGGTTTCACTTCCATCATCTAAGTTGCCAGATTCATCCTCACCCTGTAAATTAGTCACAGAGAACTTAACGGGGAGATTGGTCCATCCTGATTCACCAGCATTAATGACTGTAGCGTTGATTTCTCTCCATAGGCTGTTACCACCATTGTTCTTAACGATAAAGTCATTATCAACAGTAACATCTCCAACGGCCACATCACGGGTTATCCTTTCTGTTCCACGGAAAACAATCTCATCAATCCACCAACCATTGTATGGCCGGCTACTGCTTTCTGTGTTCTGGTCACTATCTGCATCTGCCTGAACTCTCCAGAAAACGCTAGAAGCATCATCAGAACCATACCAGTCAGATCCGAGTGTATATC
>CAUYZR010000045.1:0-9970 GCA_963577905.1 Candidatus Thalassarchaeaceae archaeon | reverse complement strand
AAAGACCTGGTTCGGCGCCATCAGAAGAGGGGTTGATCATAGATGGCTACTTTGAGGATTGGCAGGATATTGAAAAATATGGTGACGTTGCAGACACCGTTGACAATCCAAATGCTGACATTGATGAGTATGCAGGAATAACACAGGGCGATGAATCGTTCTTCTATCTAAGTGTCAAAGGCAATATGCTGGTAGGGGTCATGATTCCGTCCCCGGAGGCCAGAGACATTCCCAATTTAGATCCTGGTTCGGACCCCATTGATCCGGATCCCATTGATATTGTGAACCCAATATCAGATCCAACTGACCCCCTCCCTCTTCCAGAACTCTATGGGGAGGATGTAATCTACGTTTTTCTGGATACCAATGGTGAGGTTCCATATGGTTTCAAGGTCAATGATTCGTTTTATGCGAATCAGCTTATCGAGATCAGAGGCCAGCACGGACTGATTCTCTCATCAGAACTGTATGATTATTCTTCTACAGATAGTATGGAGGTCTGGCACTGGACCCTGAATCGTCCGGTTTTTTCGGCAGCAGCCGGTAGTGAGTTGGAGTTCATGGTTTCCGGTCTGGGTTCACAGTTCAAGACCTATTTTCATCTTATTTCCTGGGATGACTCTGAGGATTATTCAGATGGCTTCTGGGTAAGTTTAGGTAATTCAGGCGCTAGGACCGATCCTTCTTGGACTAAACACAATATAGATACAAGTTTTGGAGGAGCTACTGCCGTTTATGCTATTGATGTTGATGGAGATGGTGACCTCGATGTTTTAGGTGCTGCAGACACAGCTAATGACATTACTTGGTGGGAGAATGACGGTAGCGAGAGTTTCACAGAGCATACAATTGAGGGTGGATTTAATTCAGCACGTGACGTTTTCGCTATTGATTTAGATGATGACGGCGACGTGGATGTTCTAGGTGCTGGGGCAGGTGCTAATGACATTACTTGGTGGGAAAATGATGGCAGCGAGAGTTTCACTGAGCACACAATTGATGCAGATTTTTCGAGTGCTTACGCAATTTATGCTATTGATTTAGATGATGACGGTGATATTGATGTCTTGGGAGCGGCAAATGGTAATGATGTTGATTATGATATAACCTGGTGGGAGAATGACGGTAGTGAGAGTTTCACATCTCATACCATAGATAGTACTTTTGATAAGGCTCGTGATGTTTATGCCATAGATATGGATGATGATGGTGATATAGATGTTTTAGGTGCATCCTATGGAGACAATGACATTAATTGGTGGGAGAATGACGGTAGCGAGAGTTTCACTCAGCATGCTATTGATACTAGTTTTTCTAATGCAAATTCAGTTTATGCCATAGATATAGATAATGATGGTGATGTAGATGTTTTGGGTATGGCCCGTGGTGATGATGACATCACATGGTGGGAAAATGACGGTAGCGAGAGTTTTACTGAGCATACAATTGACGGCACTTTTGATCATGCATATTCAGTTTATGCCACAGATATAGACAATGATGGTGATGTGGATATCTTAGGATCTGCACGAAGGGATGATGATGTTACTTGGTGGGAGAATGATGGCAGTGAGAGTTTTACTGAGAACACGATTGACGGTGATTTCGACGGCGCAGAAACAATCTATGCAGCAGATATTGACGGAGATGGAGATATGGATATTTTGGGTGCATCAAATGAAGATGACGATATAGTTTGGTGGGAAAATACTGCTACTTTTAGTTTCGATCCAACTTGGACAACTCTTAGTGTAAATACGGATGCAGACGGGGCAGAGGCTGTTTTTGTAGCAGATATTGACGGAGATGGAGACCTGGATATTGTGGCAGCATTAAATCGTGATAATCAGGTGGCATGGTATGAGAATGATGGAGATCCTTCCGATGGAGGCTGGACTCATCATATCATAAAGGATTATGCCGATCCATGCGGCAGTTGTGGTGGTATGTATGATGTTTTTGTGGCAGATATAGATAATGACGGTGATTTAGATGTAATTTCAGCTGGTGATGATGATGTGGAGTGGTATGCAAATAGTGGAGATGGGTCAAGTTGGACAAAGTATGATATAGTTAGTGGAGAGGATGATGCAGATGGAGCATCGGCCGTTTTTGCAGCAGATATAGATAACGATGGAAATATGGATATTGTGGCTGCTTTCTTCATGATAAGCAAAGTAGCATGGTATGAGAATGATGGCAGCCCGAGCAATGGGGGTTGGACAACTCACAATGTAAATACGCCAGATAATGCAAATGGCGCAGAGGATATATTTGTAGCAGATATTGATAATGACGGTGATTTAGATATTGTGGAGGCAGATCAAACCAGTAACAAAGTATACTGGTACGAGAATGATGGAAGTCCCGGAGATGGTACTTGGACTAGAACCAAAATAAAAGGTGGTTTGGATGGAGTTTATAGTGTTTTTGTAGCGGATATGGATAATGATGGAGATATGGACGTTGTGTCGGCGGTTTACGTTGATGATGATATAAGATGGCATGAGAATGATGGTACTCCATCAGGAATTAATTGGGATACTTACAACATCGATACGAATGTTAATGGGGCGGTATCGGTTTTCGTAGCAGATATGGATAATGATGGGGATATGGATGTTGTGTCAGCAGCAGCACTTGGCGATAAAATAAAATGGCATGAGAATGATGGCACTCCTGATGCAGGCTGGACTACAGTTAATGTGGAAACGAGTGTAGATAAAGCGTCGTCAGTTTTTGTGGCAGACATAGATAATGATGGATACATGGACATTGTATCAGCAGCATATCTGGATGATGAAATAGCATGGTATGACAATGCAGCAATACCTGAATTTCCCAGCATAATGATGCCAATCGTTTCCGTTTTAGCTATCGTAGGACTTAACTACAGAAGAAGACACTAATTCCGGCTTTAATTGCAATATCGCGTCGAAAAAATTAGTTACCGCTGAAGTAATTATCCCATCGCTTATCTAGTAAAGCTATTGCTTTTTCTAATTCCAATGCCTTCAGTGTGTCTTTACTACTCTTGACCAAACCTAATTTTTTCAATTTTACTAATCCATCCTCGACATCAAAATCAAAGTTTCGATCAAATTTGTCTTTGAACCACTGCTCTACTTGATTATCCAGTTCTTCCATGGAAAGTGGTTTTTCAGATTTGTAAAGGAAATGATATGCAAGTAGTGCTTCTTTGATTTCTTCATCTTCAGCTAATTTTAGAAGTTGATAAACAACACTGGCATTATTGGCTAAATTTTTGAAATAAAGCCCTTGAGAAAGAGTTTGCATATAATTTAATTTAGTATTTTTGTATCCTGAAAGTCCCTTCATGAAGTATCCCGCCATAACCAATAGAAGTGTACCTACAACTCTCATTGTTGGATCTTCATAAGTTAACGACACACCTCCGGCTGCTGCAGCTCCAAAGGCTAAGAATAATTTTATTACAGAACTAAACGCGCCAGCCGCGAGTGGTCCCCCAAGCATTAGTTTGTCTAAGGGCCTCATTCCCAATCTTGCATTTGGTAAAACCATTTCTACATCTGCTTTTGGAATATTTTTAAAAAATTTGAGATAAATTTTTCCTGCTTTCATTTCTTGAACTCGTGTCAAATCCTTATTATTTTCTAATGCTTCTTTTTTTAACCGTATAACTACAACTAATCGGTCAAAACTCTCAATTTCAATTTCTTTCCATTGATAAAAAGTTTGCCAACTTCTTATCTTTTCAGTACGTTTTGTCTCTCCACGTCGGTAAAGTATGAGAGTATCATAATCATCTAAATTAACATTTACGGCAAGAGGAAAAAGAGATTCCGAATTAAAGGCACTATCCAGCTCACTTTCCGTTACAGCACGAAAATTAGCGTCTGCAAAGATACCTTCTAATTCTTTTTGAAAAGTTTCTAGGTCTCCTTTTTCATTTAGTACTGATTTAGTGATTGGGTCAGGATCAAAAGAGCGATAAAGATCTCGGCATTTTTCAATTTTTTCATGAAATTCGTGATGAATAGTATGGTGCACAAGATTAGTTAATTTGGCATATTTTTCCTGTTTTTCTGTTTCGAATTCTTCTTTCAGTAGTTTTGTAAGTTCCTGTCTTTGAATTGGAACAAAACGACTTCTAAAGGAATTCTCCATAAATGACTAATAAAGCCCTGATTTTTAATTTAACTTTGAATGTTTTAGAATAAACAATATTCCTCCCCCATTTGCTTCGCAAATCCCGCCTCCCGTGTGCTAACGCACACTTGCTGTTATAGGATCTATAGTAGACCCACCAAAGAACAAAACAACCACAGTATTAAATTAAACAAAGGCGTCAGGAGGGTGTGGATCTGGCGCATTTGAGAAAGATTGGGATTGGGCCACTAATATTTGGAGTATCTCTACTATTAGGTGGCGATTGCCAGAACAGAAGTGATTGTGATATTAAAGATGAACTTGATTTAACTTTCACTGTAATAAAAATACGACTAATTGACATTTTTAAAATACCTGAAGATGCAGTTGTTCCTCTAGGGATTACTCTCGTTTTGTTTGGTCTGTTTTTAATTTTCTTGAAACAAATTAAAGCAAAATTGTCACCTGAAAAGGAAGAATGGGACAAGCCAGATGAGGAAGCCTGAAGTCTTAAATTAAACAAAGGCGTCAGGGAAGTTCATTCGATAGTGGCTTTTCTTCTAATATTAGGTGCTATCTGGATATTCTAATTCACTATGTCTCAGCCCAAACACAAGAAGAAATCTCAGGTTCCTCCTGATGAAAAATTATGGAGAAGAATCTCCAGCAAATTTGGTAAAAATGAAGAACTATGGGATATAATCTGGGATTCTGAAAAGGTTTATTCATTCCTTGTTGAAAAAGAAAAATTGAAATTGGATAATAAAGAATCCAAACAATTGAAGAGTAAAATAGATGAAATCCTAGCGCATTCTAAGAAAGGAAGACAATGGTTTCTCTATCAAGAAAAAACTAATTTTACTCTAAGAAAACCAGATGAAATCCGTGAAATTGAAGCTAGTATCCGAGATTGGCGCCATTTCTTCAACAGTTATTCACCGACTGAAGAGATTCCTCTGACTGGACAATTGCCTGATGAAGAAAGTAAAAAGTATCGGTTAATCGAAGATGTCTGGTTTGCAATAATCTCTAATGAGAAATTGCCGGAAGAATTCTCTCTATCTGAAAACGAATATATCCTCAAATGGAAAGCCTATGATTTGATTGAAGATACCAAAGCCTTTGCAAATTTGTGTTCGGGATTAAGATTCCGTGATTCCTTACCTTCGATCGCTCTTTTACTGATAAAATCAAAGCGAATCGATGCCACCCAATTATTGGATTTGAGATTAAATCATTTGCGGATAAATAGTTCCAACCCTTTCGGTAGGGATTATGATTCTCGCTTATCGGACATTGCTGAAAGAATACCGGATGTTGATGCCGATAACGCCCTGAAAGAAGGCCGGACTGACTTGAGACATTTACCTTTTGTAACGATTGATCCTAAAACCGCGAAAGATTTTGACGATGCGGTCTGTTTAATCGAAGAAAAAGGAAAACGGACCTTATGGGTTGCAATCGCAGATGTAGCCCATTACATCGCGCCTGAGACACTCTTAGACGAAGAAGCGCAAGCTAGAGCAACCTCGGTTTACTTACCGCATGCAGTTCTACCGATGCTGCCTTCTAGATTATCTGATAATTTATGTTCCTTGAGGGCCAAAGTCCCCAGATTAGCAATGACTGTTTCAATGGAAATAAAAGATGATTGGACTATTGGTAAAGTAACTGCTTTTGAAAGTATTATTGAGGTCCGGGAAAATTTATCTTATGATGATGCTCTCAACAATCCACGTTTTCAGAACATGATGGATCTAGCTGAAGGTTTACGGCAGAATGAAATTAGATTGAACTTGAATTCGGCTGAATTGCGACCTAGAGTCGATGATGATGAAATAAACGTAAATGTCAAATGGCCGAACCAAGCCACTGAGATGATTGAAACATTTATGGTCGCCACCAATAATTCGATTGGAATTATGCTCGGTAAAGAAAATGCCCCTTTGCCGTGGAGATGTCATGCGCCACCAGATGCTCCTGAAGTTGAAGAATTGAATGCAAAATTCAATGCCATGGGAATTGATATTGAATTGCCGATGCCAAGTGTAAAGAAATTCGGACAATCGGAAGAAGCTGAGTTGGCAAGTATGCTGGGTGACTGGGCTCAAAGTGGAAATATTCAGATTAGTGGCCTGGAAGTTTCGGATGACCAGGATGAAATCCCTCAATATATGAGGAATGTTCTAGATCCGGATGCCAGAAAAGATATTCTGATTTCTCTCCAAGAAGCTCAAGAAAAAGCCAGTAATTTGAAGAGCGCAACTCGGCGAGTTGTGGATCATGGACTCTTTTATCTTTTACAACGTGCCGTATATTCTCCCGATAATCTAGGACATTTTGGGTTGAATCTGGATGCTTATGTTCATTTTACAAGTCCCATTCGAAGATATGCGGACCTTGTTGTTCATCGTCAACTCAAATCTTTCCTGAAAAATGAAGAATGGGTTCATTCAGATGAAGAAATCACTAAAATTTCAGAACAATGTACGGCCAATAGTCGGGAGGCAAAAACAATTGAATGGGAATTAGTAGCCAATGCTTTCCATTTGCATTTATTGAGAGGAGGTACTTTGGATTCAATAGAAGATTCGGATGATGAACTTGAATTAAAGCAATGGCCTGCCAGAGTTGTTGGACTTCGTAATCCCTGGATTTCCCTTGATTTACTTGATGATGGAGCAATTCGTGGTAAGTTGCATGTTAGCCAATTGGGAGATGGAAGACAATTATCTACAGATGAATTTGGACTAAATTTAATCGATGAGAAAATGAAAGAATTGGATGATATCGTCCTCTCGCTAGGTCAGAAATTTCCGTGTAGATTGAGGGGGCTTGACCTTTGGAGCGGTGAATTGGATTTAGCACCAATCTGAAGTATTTTTCGGGAGGGTGACATGGGCTTTCAACTTAAAAAGGGAAACCTATCTAAATCAACATGGATAAAGGTCTAACTCCCTATTTGCTAGTAATCGGGCCCGTTCTTATGTTCATTGCTTTTATGACGGGGCCAGACGACGTACTTGGTCAAGAATACATAGATTATCTGAAAGATACTGACTTGAATACGATGATAATTGGAACTATTCTGGTGACTGTCGGTGCAATAATGATGTTTGGCGGTTGGTTTGTACTTACTCAAGATATGATGGCTAAAAGTAATAAAACACAACGAGATTTACTAATGTTATCAAGAGTTGCACTTATTTTACCTATAACCCTTCTCCTACTTGCTACTGGAATGGATATGGAAGCTCACTGGCTAGTTACAGAGGGAGAAGATGGTTTGACTGTTGAAGAAGAAGAGGCTATAGCTTTGCAAAACCGGGAGGTTTCTACATACTTTTGGGGAACTATGCCAATTACATGGGCTCTTGGGCTGATTCTAATTGGCGTTGCTGCACTTATGGGTAATCAAAAAGATAAACATAGTGAACAGTGGGTTTTCGCAGGGCCTCTCGTTACAGGTTTAGGATTGATTTCAGCATACTGGATTGAAGAGGCTTGGTTATTCTTCATGGTAGCTATAATCATAAGTCTTCCAATTGGCATTATGATGTTGATGGGAAAACTAGATTATCTATATTCAGAATCGGATTAGCTAAAGTGAAAAAACCTACGCTTCCAAAGGGGTGCAAGAATTTCCTTATCGACATCGACGGTACCGTGTGTGAGGACATCCCCAATGAGGTGCCCGAAAGGATGGCGACCGCTCAGGCCTTTCCCGACGTGGTTGAAATCATCAATCGCTGGTACGAAGAGGGCCATATCATCACTTTCTTCACTGGTCGTCTGAGTCAACACGCCGAGGTCACCGAGGCGTGGTTGAAAGAGCACGGTTTCAAATATCACGGAGTAATTTACAACAAACCCCGTGGTGGAAATTACCACTGGGTTGACAACCATACGGTAAGAGCTACCAGATTCAATTCCAAGTTCACCGAATTCGTCAAGCGCTGGACTGAGATCGAAGTCTTCGATGACGCGGGTCAGGCGAACAAATCAGACTCCCCTCGTCAATAGGATTCCTACAGGTTACTATGACAACTAGAGATTTAGATTCTAATTACCTGCTATTCGACTCAAACCGACCCTATCTTGGAAGTGGGCCTGTCAAAAATGATGTAGGGTTTTTTTAATGCAGCTAGGTTGGGGAATTATGGGAAGGTAGTCGCAGATGGCATTTAGGGTAATAGATTCTGAAACCGGTAAAATAATAATGGATGCTGGGGATATTTCGTCATTGATTGCAACGATAGAGGAACTGGGCGACCGATATGAAGTCAAGCGGATAGATATAGACAAAGAAAGAGAAGAAAATTTAGAAAGTCACTGAGGGGTCCGGTGTAGAGTTTTTTTAATGTAGCTAGGTTGGGAAATTATGGTTTTAGTAGAATGTTTAGAGTGTGATGCTGAGATTTGGGACAATGCAGACAAATGTCACGAATGTGGAACACCGAATTGTTCAGTAAGTGACCGAAAATTGCTTGAAGCTCTTGATAAGTCCGTTGGAAAAATATTTCTATTCTTTTTAGGATTTTTGGCAATCATGTTAATAATTGCTGTTTTAGCTTTCGGTTAGATACGACGAACAAAAGAAAGAGTAGATTGTTTTTTTAATGTAGCTAGGTTGGGATTACTAATCATGAACGATAAGGAAAAAATCAAAAAAGCTTTGCAAGAAATTCACGATTTTAAGAGATTGTATGTAGAGCAATTAGCCTCATTTTCATGTGAAAATTCTCCGAGATATGAAAGATTATTGAAAGAAATCAAAAAAATCTTAGAAGAATGACACAAACCGCGTAGAATCAGAACATGATAAAAGAATGAGAAGAGAATACGGTTGACACTGAGGGGTCCGGACCTCCTTTTCAACGCCTCTTGGTTAACGATTAGAAGTGTGGCGGAAACAGGTCACGTGATGATCGTCGACCAGGCCTGCTGACTGCATCATTGCATAGCAGGTCGTAGGTCCAATGAAACTGAAACCCATCTTCTTGAGTTCCTTGCCCATCTTCTTGCTGATTTCAGTGACGGGAGGCGAGTCATCCATACTATTCCTCTGATTGATGATTGGATTGCCGTCGACAAAATCCCAAAGAAACTCACTGAAAGCATCTTCATCATTACCGAAATGGGCTACGAAGACTTTGGCATTGTTGATGGCTGACCTTATCTTGGCTTGATTGCGGATAATTCCGGCATCTCCCATCAACCGCTTTACATCATCTTCATCATAAGCTGCAATTTTGACAGGATCGAAACCGTCGAATAATCGTCTATAATTTTCTCGTCTCTTAAGAATAGTTATCCATGACAGACCAGCTTGAGCTCCTTCGAGAATAATCTTCTCGAAAAGACCGCGTCCATCTCGATTTGGAGTCCCCCATTCTTCATCATGATAGCGAAGGTAGACTGGGTCATCAGTAATCCACGGACATCGTATTACATCTGTCACAAACGATAGAATGAGAGGATAGTAAAGATAATTTCGCTGTAGCGTAATGTTATCTCTGACTAAAGCCTAAAGGAAGCCTGAAGTCTTAAATTAAACAAGGGCGTCAGGGGGGTATGGAAATGTTTCATATGGTCTTGGTGTTGATTTTCATAAGTGCTGCTTTATTGACATTATATTTTGTACCAGTAATTAAACACATATTTAGATCCTTGGAGCCAAAAGTAAAAAAAAAGTAAGAAGACTAAGACAAACCGGATGAGGAAGCCTGATTATTTTTCGTCGGATTCCTTTTCTTCGACATCTTCCTGAACGGGTTGTTCATCATTTCCCTTTCCCAGATTGGTGTATCTGGCCCAAAGCACCAAAAGACTTGGCAAG
>CAUYZR010000044.1:0-10549 GCA_963577905.1 Candidatus Thalassarchaeaceae archaeon | reverse complement strand
TAAAAATAAGTGATTATCGGAATAAGCATTCAGGAAAGGTCAGAATCGAAGTCTATGAATGCAAACTACCTTCAAATTCACCGTCCAGAGAGACTATGAAAAAGGCAACTGACTTGTTAAATCAGAATGAACTCTCACATTATCATGAATTCCCTGAATTACCAGATGTTGGAATCAATTATTCCACCGATGAGGATGAAAGTTCATGGGATGAGGAAATACTTCCTGTTGTTTCTATGATCGCAGAACTGGAGGGGGCAGGAATCAAACTCAGGTGTGGTGGAATTGTCAAGGATGCATTTCCGAGTGTGGAGCAGATAGCGGCAATGATCCAGACCTGTACATTGATAGGCATACCAATGAAATGTACTGCTGGATTACATCACCCAATTCGTCACTTTGCTGATGAATATGATGCTTACATGCATGGTTTCATCAATGTCTTTGGTGCCTCTATTTTTACTTCGAACTTCCCGAATCCAAAGAATTCTCAGGAAAGATTTCGGATGTTCATTCTGCTATCGCATCTGATAGGTGAACAGACAGCTGAAAATTTTGATTTTGGAGATGAGGGGATGATCTGGAAAATGAGGGATGATCGAGACTCTATATTCGAATTTGATAACGCCAGTATCAAGAATTGTCGTGGAAAAAACATGATATCTTACGGCAGTTGCTCTTTTCAAGAGCCTATAAATGACTTGAAACAACTGGGATGGATGTAATGGACGAAACACACAATTCAAAACTTAGATCATGGGTTGAAGTAGACGAGAACTCCAATTTTCCAATCCAGAACATACCGTTTGGAATCTATCGACCAAAAGGAGGTGGGGACCTGCACGTTGCTACGGCAATAGGAGATTACGTCTTGGATCTGGCATATCTCGATGATGCCGGATTATTCAATGGCACAGAGGTAGAAGGGACTGAAGTGTTTCATGAGCCTACACTGAATGCCCTCATGTCAATGGGCAGAAAGGCATGGAAAGAGACCAGATTAGTAATAAGCCGATTATTGAGACAAGAAGCCTTTAATGGTGATCTCGGAAGTAATAATGATTTGAAAAACAGGGCTTTGATTTCTATGAATGAGGTAGAAATGCAACTTCCTGTCGATATAGGAGATTACACGGATTTCTACTCCTCCAAAGAGCATGCTACGAATGTAGGCAAGATGTTCCGCCCAGATGGAGAACCATTGTTGCCAAACTGGCTACACTTGCCTGTCGCTTATCATGGTCGAGCATCGTCGGTCGTTCTCAGTGGCACCGATATAGTGCGGCCAAAGGGGCAGACCAAAACTCCTGACGCGGCTCCCTCTTTTGGGAATAGTAAACGCTTAGATTTTGAACTTGAAATGGGAGTTTTCATCGGAGCTGGTAACAATCTGGGTGATGCAGTATCTGTCAATGCCGCTGAAGATCACGTATTTGGATTGGCCCTTGTGAATGATTGGTCAGCTAGAGACATTCAAACTTGGGAATACCAACCTTTGGGGCCATTTCTGGCAAAGAATTTTGCAACGAGCATTTCTCCATGGATAATCACTTTAGAAGCCTTGGAACCGTTCCGATGCAGTGGTCCTAAACAAGACCCGAAACCCCTTGAATATCTGAGAAATACCAAAGACAGTACCTTCGACATTAATCTGGGAATATATCTCAGAACTGAGAATATGGATTCTGACCAGCTGATATCATCCAGCAATTACAATTATCTTTATTGGAATATGAACCAACAAATTGCACACCATACGGTCACGGGTTGTAACCTCCGTACAGGAGATCTTCTGGCTAGTGGAACTATCTCAGGGCCCGGCAAGGACAATCGTGGTTCAATGCTGGAATTGTCTTGGTTATGGACTGAGACGATCAAACTATCAAACGGTGATGAAAGAAAGTCATTGGAAGATGGAGATACCATAACGTTGAGAGGTTGGTGTCAAGGTGATGGATATCGGGTAGGTTTTGGTGATTGTACTGGAACGATTCTACCACCTAATTAAGCACGAATTTTAGAGTAGACCTTATATAACCATCCGAGTGGCGCCCACTCCGTCTCAGAATCCTTTGAGACAGAAAGGACATAACATCAATGGCAAGACACACACGTCGTAGACGTGACGCTAAGTCAAAAAGTCGCTTTCGCCCTCGCTTCTCTTCAGCTTTTGGAAGAGCTGGCTCTGAAGAAAAAGAGGTTCAACTCCGTAAAGTTGAGAAAGTAAACTGGTCTACAGTTTTAGCATTGCTTGCAATATTCCTTTTTTCTCTCTACATCAGGACTGCCTGGACACTTGAACCGGCTACTACCACTATTTTGGATGAGGGTTTCGAACTAACGGGAGGTAGTGACCCCTACTACCACAAGCGAGTCGTTGACTATGTGGTGGATAATGGCGAACATCTCCAAAGAGACCCTATGTTGAACTATCCCTACGGGGCCAATAACAACCGACCTCCTCTGTTTGATTGGTCTATTGCGATTATTGGATTGGCAATATCGCCATTCTTCGAATCTACGGAAGATTCTGTTTGGTGGTCCATGGAAGTTCTACCGGCAATCTATGGAGCTTTGATTATCTTTCCAGTATATGCCATCGGTAGAGCCCAGTTCGGAAAAGAGGCAGGATTGATTGGTGCTTTCCTAATTGGCGTCAACTCGGGTCACGTAAGTCACTCAAGTCTGGCCTTAGCTGACCACGATTCATACATCATATTGCTTGCTACGACTGCGTTTTTCTTCTTCATGAGGGCTTTGACTGTAGGCAATGATCGAAAATGGGTCTCCAACTGGTCAGATTGGGAAGAAATCAAGAAAGGAATATTGAGCTTTATTGAGACTGAAAGACTAGCCTTGGGATATGCTGGACTTTCGGGAATTACGATTACTATGATTGCACTTAGTTGGAAAGGTTTCCCGTACATCATGGGAATTATTGCAATCTATCTTGGCTTTCAGATGCTGATTAACGCTTTTCGAAGAGTTGATAGTCTAACAACTGCATCGTTGGGTTTAGTGGCAATGGCAATGCCTGTCCTCCTTTCCTACCCCTACTACCACACAATGGGATTCGTTGGAACCTGGTGGGAAGCTCCGGCCTATATCCTACTCGGATACATCATGCTATCTGTGCTGATGGTCATGACCAGAGATTTGCCATGGCTTCTGGTAATAGGTTCCTCAGTCGGAATGGCTGCTTCAATTTACCTTCTTCTGACATATGTGTTTAAGGAACTTGGATTCCTTCTGTTCAGCGGACAGGGTTATTTCGTAAGGACTAAATTGTTCAATACGATTGCAGAAGCTCAGCCACCAAAATTTGCTGACTTCGCCTTTGCTTTTGGTCCGGTTTCGATCTGGCTTGCCATTTTTGGTATAATCTGGATGGGTTACCGGCTTTTCAATCAAAGTGTCTGGAAGAAAGACTACTTGTTCGTAATGATCTGGGCCTTGGTCTCAATCTATATGGCTCAATCTGCGGTTCGATTTATTTTCAATGCAACGCCCGTTGTTTCACTTATCAGTGGATGGATGACCTGGTTGATTATTCAATGGGCTGATTTTCCGTCTGTAATGGTTACCTGGAAAGCATTCTGGGGTAAGCGCGGTGATCTGTTCCTCGGGCTATCTCTAATTTCTATTATCGCTGGTGTATGGTTATTCTTCACTGTAGGCATCTGGATCGGACTATTAACCACCCTTATTCTGCTGGCATTGATTATGGTAATCGGGCATATGGATGCTCAGGGGGAGGACCAATACCGCTTCCGTGACAGGTTAAGCGGCCTCAGAAAAGCCTTTGAGGTTAGAAGACCTCTAGTTGTGATGTTTGTCGGACTTTTTATTTTCCTTCCTAACACTTTCTATGGATATGATGCTGCTGTACCCTTCGAAGACAAGAAGGACCATGATATTGCAGTTTATGATTTCCTGAGCTATGATTTCCTGAGGCCTGACGAATATATTAATGATGAAAAGACGAACACCAGCCTTTATCCAACCGGAGTCAGCGGGATGTACAACAAGACCAATAACCAGCTCTGGTACATGGGTAACACAGGGCCTTCCTTCCCTGCAAACTATTGGATTGAGGGTCTAGGGTGGCTATCTGAACAGGATACTAATCTGAAACCTGAAGATCGGCCTGGTTTCATCTCATGGTGGGATTACGGGTTCTGGGCAATTGATATCGGTGAGCATCCAACGGTAGCTGATAATTTCCAGTTTGGGTATCAGATAGCGGGTAATTTCATCGCATCGCAGTCCGAACATGAGGCCATGGCTCTACTGTTGTACAGACTATTGGAAGTTGAAGTTGACCGGGACACTGGAAAATTCAATGCTGAAATCCAAGATATTCTCCTGGGACACTTATCTGAAGCCAATATAACTGAATTTGAGACCATTATTATGAATCCTGAGGATTATATCCCCAAGAAAACGGATGGAAGCGATCAGGATGTTCATAAGAAAAATGCAGCAATAAGAGCTGGAAAACCAATTCTCATGACTATTGAAAAGAGTCAGATTGCGGACCTGTTGTGGGAAGTTGAACAGGTCACGGGAAATTCCATCCGTTACTTCGCTGCAGACACGAGATTAATGCCCTATTCAGCTGACAATACAGGTATTCTGTACGCTCCGGTAACTCTGGCAGATTATGACATCAGTAATTTCTTTGAAATTCAGGCCGTTCTATCTGATGGTCGAACTGTACCCTTTGCGGAAGCTGTCGATATAGTAACGGAGAATCCTAGTATTCAAGTCACTGACCAGACCTTGGTCTACAAGGACAAATTCCTTAATTCAACCTTCTTCCGGGCATTCATAGGCTGGTCAGCACCCGATATCGGCAGAGATATCAGCGATGGAATACCTGGTATTTATGGCACAATTGGGCAGGATCAGAACCTCCCACCTCTATTTGGATGGAATCTGACTCACTTCAAGATGGTGCACAGCAATGCTGGTCTCAGAATTCTGAAATACTATGATTGTGCAACCATTTATGGGACAATATCCACTCCAAACGGTGATCCAGTTGCCAATGCTAATGTGACAGTTCTAGACGAGAACAAGGTTCCACATGCTACGGTTACGACTGGAGCTGACGGGAAATACAGTATA
The DNA here is from genome assembly GCA_963577905.1 of Candidatus Thalassarchaeaceae archaeon. Classification (GTDB taxonomy): domain Archaea; phylum Thermoplasmatota; class Poseidoniia; order MGIII; family CG-Epi1; genus CG-Epi1. The sequence continues at coordinate 5,419 of CAUYZR010000044.1, read as the reverse complement.
CTGGTACCTGCTGGGAACCTGACCTTAGCTGTTTCAATGGGATATCCTCAGGATGATCGTGAGAAGATATTCAAGACCTCTAACAACATATTGCTCACGAAAGAGAATATAATTATATCAGAGGAACAGGCGATGCGTCAGGCCCCATCTGACATTAACCTCGATCTAGAAATTGAAGCTGCATCCATCTCCAGCAGATTGTACTGGGACTCTGACAAAGATGGAGAATTTGGAGCCGATGAGGTTGCCATTCCACTTATTACAATAGAAGCCCGAAATATTCGTTCTGATGTTCTCAACTCCGTCACCACGGACTCCAATGGAAATTACAAATTCGAAGGTCTGGCACCTGGTGAATACAAGGTTACGGCAGTAATCGATGGGCATCATCTGGACCTGAAATCATACCTTGGAACTGCTGCCATACGGGCTGGCCAAGATGTTACCGTTGATAATGGATTGGAACCGGGGGCAATCTGGGGTAAGTTCACAGATGAGGGGCTTGGATCGGAGGCTGTCACTGTATCTCTATATGACCATACAAACAACAGTATCAGTGAGGACTCATTCTTGAGTAGCTCGTACCATACCTCGGAATGTGTAAGTGGTAATACGATATCCTTCTGTTTCAACAATCTCCTTCCTGGGGAATATACTCTGAGAATGGCTTCGGAAAACGTATTCACAGGATGGACCAACAATACTATAGTGGTGGAAATCGGCAAAGGTGAGACCAAAAGTTTCAACGGTTCTTTGATGCTTGGTTTCAGGCTTGAAGGGATCTTATCACATAACGATAACCTAATTGGTAATGAGCAAGTAACAATCCGTAATGTTGATGGGCAATACAGTGACAACGTCTTTACTACAGAGGAGGGGTACTTTGCAACGGTCCTACCAAAGGGAAGTTACGATCTCTATACTATTCATCAGACTAACCAAACAACACTTGCCTATCTAAATCTGATAGACAGTGAGACCTATGCTGAACCAATTGATGCGGAGATGAGCCCAGGACATACTATAGAAGGAACCTTATTTGGCGATCTGAATGGGAACGGCATATTCGAACCTGATGCCGGTGAAAAGGGGTATGGTGAGACATATGTTGTATTTGATTCAGGAAGCGGAAGTACCTCAACGGCCACTTCTTATGATGGAAGATATGAGATTATAATTCCTGAAGGAGATTATAGTGCATGGTCACAAGCTTCTTTGGCTGAAAATCAGAATCTGGTGGCCCTGAAAAGAATTCAGGTAAATAGAAATGCAGAAGGTATCGATTTGCCTGCAGTAATGGGCCAGGATGCTATGGTCATTCTTTATGAGGACCACATGGGTGACATTCTAACCCTGGATGGAACTGTAAAATTCAGCTCGGCAGCTGGTGAAAGAAATTTCTGGGTTACAACACAAATCACGCAAATACCTCTACCTCTTGGTGATTATCAAATCGAAATAAACAAATTTGGATACACCTTAGATACTATGTATTATGGTCCAGATGATGATAAAGTAGAAACCAATAAGTTGAGTTTGAACAACCTTCAAGAATTATTATTGGAAGTGGAAAGAATACCCGTTGATGTATCCGGAAGACTTGTCAATGATGGGGAAGGAATCGCCAATGCTGATTTGTCTTTCTCCCCAAAGTTGAATCCATTATACAATCTGACCTTCCAGACAGATTCAGACGGGCACTTCGATATCAGCTTACCTCCTGAGGACTACATCTACACCTTCTCGTATGAAGACGATGAAGGAAGTCGATACTGGGTACAGGATCAAATGACCCTCACACTGGGCACCTCTACATTTGATATGGGAGATGTGAACACTGAACTGACCTACAGAGTATCAGGCGTAAGTGAATTGGTGGATGGAACACCCCGGGCCGGTATGGTCGTACTTAGACCGGTTGATGATTTTGACAATATAACTGTCCTTGACTCAAACACATTCGAAGGATATTCAGGTTATTTGGAAGCGGGTGATTACTATGTTACATTCCAAGATGGAATGAGTAACAAACACTTCAGTTTTGGTGGACTTCTAGAGCTTGACGGGTCTACCGTCTTCAACCTCGAATTGAAGGATGAGGGCTCCATTAGAGGGGATGTGAAATCTGATGCAGACAATAGTGTGATCAATGATCGTTCGGTCAGGATTCAATTTGTATCGGAAGAAGGTGTTACGTTTGTTGAGGATACCATTGAAGATGAGGGCTTGTTCGGAACAGATGACGATTATGGAAGCCTGGATCTTCCATATGGAATATATGATGTCATCGTGGAACAAGAAGGTTATGAGAAATTCACTGGTACTGTTGAGATTAATGGTCAGAATGATTACTACGGTGAAATTAACTTAATCCCCAAGATGGTCAATATAACTTTGGAGATAACTTATCGGAACGCAACAGGTAGCACTGTTCCATTGACTGGAGCAACGGTGGTATTCACTGCCACTACTGGCGGAAACTTTGCCCATGTTACCGATGAGGAAGGAAGGGTAATCATATTGGATATGATTCCAAAAACCTATGAAATTGAAATTGATGAGACCCAGAATGAAGGGGCTGATCAATTCAAGTTGTCAAAACAGAGCATGTATGTGAAGGCCGGTAAAGGAGATCAGCTTTTCAAACGTGGAGCTGAAAACGGACTTACCTGGAAGGTCAGGGTCTCTGGGACAATATTCTATGACCGTGATTTTGACGGTGAGGCTGACGCAAACGAACTTCTGCCTGATTCGCAATTGGAGATTTGGAGTGTGGATGGCAGCAGAATCGAATCAAGTACAACCTCCGAGATTGATGGTAGCTACCTAATCTACTTGGAAACTGGTGCTTACAAGACATGGGCATATACTACAGAAGGTACCAGCTATGTCAACGTCGGGGCCTTGGAACTTGATGAGGCCATCAGTCTGAGTCCGTCACTTACTCGTGGCGTGAATTACAATATCCGTTATCTCACTAAAGAGGCTTTAGAACCTGTTGACTTGGGCCAAGTCGAGATTGATGGGGCGAATTTTAGCTTCGAAATAGATGTGGTTGATGATGGTATCAATATCTGGATGCCTGCGGGAGAATACAGTTTCAATGCTGAATATCAGGATCTATCAGGCAGTGATGATTATATCTATACTCTGAACAAGAACGTCAATGTCACCGATGATATGGATGGAATTGATCAGACTGAACTAATGGAAAAGAAACTAATGAGAGGAATAGTGGTCTCATTAGATACGGTCTCGGAGGAAATCCCTATTGATCAGGCAGCCATATTCACATTCAGTGTGACGGGAACAGGACACTTGAATGCCATATTCGAACCCACTATCGATAATGTTCCTCAGAACTGGACGGCCTTCTTTGAGCCAAACAAACTCAGTATATCTAACGGCACTGAAATAGAAACTGTACTATCTATCACGCCCAATGAGGGAGTCGTGCCCAAGGTCTGGGAGGTCTTCTATGTTGATATTTCCTGGTCTGATAATAGCAATAACGAACTGGATGATATCTCACATCCTTTTGCAATCACAGTTATACCCATTGAACAACCGGAACCCGACTTTGAAATAAGTGAAATAACATGGAATCCAGAAATTCCTTCGGCTGGAACCGAAGTTACTCTTACTGCAACTATAACAAACCTGGTCAACCATTCTGGGTCACACTATGTTCCAGTGGTCTTCTATGCTGATGGAGAGGCAATAAATCTGACCACCGCTGTTTTCGATGGTAGTGGAGATGATGTTACGGTCAACGTGACCTGGATCTCCACCGAGGGAGCTCACTCACTGAAAGTTGAAATCGACCCCGATAACACAATCGACGAAGCTGATACTGACAATAATGATCGGGCCATAAGCATGTCTGTGGAGAGTGTACCTGAGGAGAGTACGAATTCAACACTCAAGATGGCTGCATTGGTTGTTGTTGGACTCGTAGCTGGACTGGCCTACGTCAGCTATCGTTCCAGGCGCTAACGGCTTAAATCTTGCTTAAGGCGCTCATAATAATTACTTAGAATATTGACTCATAAAATCCCACACTATTTGAGTTGAATCCACTAAACCTTGTGTTCCTGGAGAATATTGGGGGAAATCATCCAGTGTATTGTAGTCATCAGAATAAGGATTGTGTCCTGCACCATAAATTGATACCAATCTTACTTCAGTTCCATTTTCACAATTAGTAAAACCTTGAACGGAATAGAGGGCGTTTGGTTCATTGTAATCCGGCGAAACTCCAGTACAACCATTCATCTGTTTCCATTGGTATAAATTCTGAATGGCACCCGTTGTTGTATCTAAGGATGCAAATTGCCCATTACCAACTCCTGAAGTGAAATCTGTCGCATACCAAATGATGGGATCAAGCATGCCATGAACCTCAATCACAGGTATCGGAGAATAACTACTGTCTGGTGTTTGCAACAAATACCACGACATGCAACCTATTGCTGCAAAAATATCACTAGCCTCGTTTGCAAGTCTTTGAGACATGGCACATCCATTAGACCACCCTGTGGCGTAAATTCGATCTGTATCAATATTATGGTATTCCACTGCAATATCAACCATATGAAGAATAAAACCAAAATCGTCTCTATTCTTCTCATGGGATGGACCGCAACACCACCCCGCATTCCAAGAATCATCTAGGGCATCGGGATAAAGCACAATAGCTCCATCATCATCTGCTATTTCATCAAAATTGGACAATAATCTTTGTTCTATTGAATTCGAGCCATACCCGTGCAGATCCAGTATCAATGGAACTGGTTGAGCAGAATCTAAACTATCTGGTTCATGTGTTTGCCAACATCTTTGTTCTGAATCATGATCTATACATTTGTAAATACCAACGATTTCAAAGGGTAATTCCTCTTCTTCCTCACTTTGTTCTTCGGTGTTATTGGATGTTTGATTGTTGGGTGGTTCATTTGTATCTTCCTCAATTATCTCTTCTTGAATGGTAGGCTCATCTGAAGATGAATCTGCCTCCTCGTAAATGTACTTGAAATATCCATAAGACCCGGAAGTGCTCAAAACAAGAAAAACGGCTATCAACAAAAAACTAATTTTCTTCATTTTCGAATATAGCTTACCTCTCAAAAACGAATGCTAGCAAACTGGAGATAAAAGCTTCGCTAATCAAAAAAAATACACAGCAGACTTACTAACAGAAAGGCAGGGGAGCTGTGCCTTCCCCTGCCTAACGTCGTTTTTTCGCTAACTAAGATTACAGCATCTTAGCGGAGCCGATTATGTCTCCACTTGCGTCAAACTGGATATCTAATCTCCAGTTGTCGGATGCTGGTCCTTCAGCTGCGTTACCGCTACCGTAGACCAGGAACTGGTCTCCAGCAGACAGCTTGCTATCTCGGTCGTTGTCGTTGAAGTGAAC
>CAUYZR010000043.1:0-10715 GCA_963577905.1 Candidatus Thalassarchaeaceae archaeon | reverse complement strand
TCAGGGATCTCCACCTGCCAGATGTTAATATCCCCTCCACGGCCCGAATGGAACAGCAGTGAACGTCCATCAGGCGACCAACTGGCATGCCGGTCATCGGCGTGATGCATGGTCACTCTCTTCTGAGCGCCTCCAGATGTGGGAATGAGATAGATATCTGTGTTTTCATCTCGGACAGAATCATACACCAACCAGTCGCCTGTAGGAGACCAGCCAGGATAGCCATCGTGGTAATCATCATTCGTGATCTGCCGTGCATCGGAACCGTCGCCCCGCATGACCCAGACATCCGTACCTTCCACCCTATCGGTCTCATACACCAGCCATTCTCCATCAAATGACCAGCGAGGGCAGTGCTCATTGGAATCCCCTGGGGTCAAGCGTATCGGTTCGCCAACCGGCGTTCCATTCTCGGCGACCGCCACTTTCCAGACATCCAGATCGCCGGAACGGGAGGAATGAAAAGAGATGAAATTTCCGTCCGGGGACCAGCGGCCGGAATCATCAAAATCGGAATTGGACGTGACAGGAGTACTTTCGCCACTGGACAGATTGACGACGAAGATATCCATCTCACCTGTGCCCTCTACCTCGGGATCATAGGAATTGAACACCATATGACTCCCATCAGGGGACCATCCCGGGTAGCCATGATAGACGCGATCCGTCTGTACCAGTTCAGGTTCTTCGCCCGGTATCAAGGTAAAGAGCTTGAAGATGTGTTCTTCCTCACCACGGTTGGACTTGAAGACAAAGAACCCTCCTTCTGGATGCCACTCGGGTTGGATATCCATTGCCAGATCGTATGTCAGTTGTCTGGGATAGATTACCGTCACACTTACCGGGTTACTCTCCACTTGGGTTCCGTTCTCCAGTTCTCCACGCGCGACAACCTGGAATGATGTGGGAGAGATCGCATTGGCATCCCTTGTGTCCCATATCAGAGTCTCACCAGTATTAGCACTGGCAACTACAGTTCCATTGACCAGTAATTCGAGATTTTCGACATCGCCGTCCACTAGAATCTCGACCTCGCCTTCTACCCAATCACCCTCGCTAAGGGAAATGATTGTGATACTTGATGACTCCTCACTGGCCTGTAGGCCATTAACTATCATAACCAAGAGTAAGGTCGCCAGTGTGTACGCCCGAGCCCGCATTAGCCTAAAATCTTGGCTTTCATAATATAGCTAACCCCAGAATTGATGAAGATGCGCGAACGCAACTATAAAGACCCATTGATTTGCTAAACATTATGGCTGTTTGGTACCGCTCCCACCAAGTCCCGTTCATGCTAGTGGTGATAGTCTTCATGATTATCGCAACCGGGGGCTGGGTCCGTATAAGTGACGCGGGGGAAAGCTGCCCGGATTGGCCGACCTGCTTCGGCACTTGGGGATTTGATGTGTCAGCCGAAGACCAAAAACAATGGTGGGAAGAGAACCCGGATGAAGTTGATTCCAGAGGGGCTGAACACAGATATACATCAGACCAGATTTTCACTGAGTGGTTGCATAGAGGACTGGTGGGAATAATAGGAATTCTGGTAATCTATAGCCATTACACTGCCTGGTCACTACGAAATGAGATTGGAGAGAAAACCTACAAGCTGCACTATCTGGCAACTGTCCTGTTAGTAATGCAGGCAGTTGTAGGATACGTAACCGTCGATCTGGACAATGCACCCTGGACCGTGGCCCTTCACCTGTTCATGGCCCTGATGTTTACCACGTCATTAATGGCCGTGGGCCTTCTGTGGTGGCAGAAACAGACTGGACTGCCTAATTACCTAACAGTTGGGAACGAAAAGATTCTGAATATTATATGGTACATGATGCTGTTCATACTTATCCAGTTACTGATAGGGGCCTTTCTATCGAGTGGTTATCACCGTGGTGCTTGCGGGGTCGGTATGTGGAATGGATGGCCTCTTTGTCATGGGAAGATTATACCATCTCTCACACAAGTTGGTACGATAATCCAATTTGTACACCGTATCTCTGCGATACTGGTTGCAGGATTGCTATTCTGGGGCCGACAAGAGATAAGGGATAATGACGGAAAATCAATGTTGACCGTCCTTATCGATTTTTCTCTCGGCTTCTATATCCTGAACCTGGGAATCGGTGGATTGTACCTCATCTCGGCTGGGAACGGGGAGTTTCCGGGATGGGTGTCCTTGTTACACTTGCTTATCGGAACTGCAACATTCCTCGTGATTGCATGGGCGTATCTAATTTGTAATACTTCCCAAAAGGTGGTCAATAATGGCTGATAGACCCTCAATTCTTGAGATATACTTGATTCTGATGAAAACCCGAGTGGTCCTGCTACTTCAGGCCACGGCCATCTGCGGGGTTCTGGTTTATGATTTCAAGGAAGGCTACGACTCTGGAAGAGACTATGTGGATAGTCTAGTGTCCTGCACCGTGGTCCTGATAGGAGGATCTCTGGCCAGTGGGGGATCGATGGCCATCAATATGTGGTATGAAAGGGATATCGATCCACTGATGGAAAGGACTGTGAATCGGCCTATTCCCTCAGGCTATATTTCCCCCAATCACGCCTTGGCTTTTGGATTGACAATCTGCCTCCTGGGAATTGGAATTGTGACCCTGCTAGCTAATCAGAACGCAGGAATTATAACGGCCTTCAGCGCCTTCTTCTATGTCTGCATATACACAATGTTACTGAAACGGAGAACCCCTCAGAACATAGTCATTGGAGGTTTAGCTGGGGCAACTCCTCCAGCCATCGGCTGGGCTGCGGCCTCGGGTGATATCGATTCTGCTCTACCATGGCTCATGGTACTGACCATATTCATGTGGACACCACCACATTTCTGGTCACTGACGCTCTCCAAAAGAAGAGATTATGGTGAGGCGGGAGTTCCAATGCTACCGGTTGTAAGGGGGGAGGACGTCACAAGGAACCACATTGCTGGCTACACAGTGGCACTGATATTCACTAACCTTCTAATCTACATTAATGGAGAGATGGGGCTTATTTTTCTGATTTCCAGCATGCTCCTATCAGGATACTTTGCTTTTCAGGCCTTTTCACTCCGAAAAACCAAATCAGAAGAGGAAGCATGGAATTTGTTCAAATTCTCGAACTTATATCTCTATACACTGTTCATATCTCTGGTCATTGACACTGCCTACCGGATAAGTCTGGGATAGAGAAATATGCTTTATAACCCCACTCTAAATACAGAAAATACCGTACTTTCTTGAGGTAACAAAATGTCACTACTTGAGGATATTATCTTTTCTGACAATCCTAGTATCTGGCACGACTTCGGTGGCACTAGTCCTGGTTATGCTGGCATAACCTGGCAGATGATGATCTGGTCGATAATCACAGGATTGTTGGTATTCGTCTGGATGGGGTACAATCTTATCATGTTCAAACACAAGGAAGGTGACCCAGAGCACAAGGATGCCCTAAAGGCCGGTGTTTTCCCTCATGAAAGAGGAAATCCCCGAATCGAAATAACATGGACTGTCGCTCCACTTATTCTGGTCATCTGGCTGACCTACATTTCACTGGCACCCCTGGATTACATGTGGGATGTTCCAGATGAAGAAGAAACTGACCTGGTTGTTGAGGTAACTGCAGTCCAATGGCAATGGATTTTCACTTTACCTGATGATTATGTAATACCTGAAGGCTTCACCAGTTGTGGGAAATTTAACGAAACCGGAGTCCGCCAACAGAATATGAGAACTACTTATGACTGCCTAGAAATTCCACACGGTGGAATTATACGCTTTAATATCAATGCTGAAGACGTGCTACATGCATTTTATATTGTCGAAATTGGAGTAAAGCAGGATGCAGTTCCGGGAATTCAAACTCTATCATGGATTGATACGAGTAATGTTAAACCCGGATTATACAATATATATTGTACCGAATATTGTGGCAATGAACACTCCAAGATGCTTGCAGAAGTGTACATTACGGAGAACTAATGAAGGGAGCAAATCTCAAGATTCTGAGTGTCGGATTTCTGATATCTATTTTAGTGGCAATATCTGCTTTTCCAACTAGTGACGGGTTACCTTCAGGTATCACTGATCCTACTACCAGCACAGTCGAAGCAAACGGCTGTTCCTGTCACAATCCTGATCCTACAACTAGTGTCAATGTCGAGCTAATACTTCCTGAAAATTTTACTGCTGGGGTGACCTATACGCTAACCTTGAACCTAAGTGGAGGGCCAAACGATGGAGTTAGAGGTGATAATTATGGTGGATTCTTTATCAAGGCAACTCATGGAACACTAGAACCTCTTGAAAACGATACTAGCGTACAAAAACCGTTCGATGAAACACATTTAACTCATACTACTGAAGGAAATGATTACAGAGGATGGAACTTTAGCTGGACTGCCCCAGAAAAAGATGATGTGATTGTCACATTCTCGGCATACGGAAACTCCGTTAACGGGGCTGATGGAAATCAGAATGATTACTGGAATTCAGGCAGTTTTGATCTCATGGGTGTTAATGCCGTTGCCGTGGTGGATGTAGACCACGGAGAATTATCAACCCCCCAGAAATTCATTTACGCATTCACAATCCTTGCAGTCACTCTAGGTGTCGTGGTAATTGGCAATCGAATGGTGACCAAGGAACAATCTTTCGAGGAGGTGCTCAAGGATTACTGGAAATACATCTATCCCTGGCTAACCTCTACCGATCACAAATACATTGGAATCCTGTATATTGTCACTGGGTTTGCCTGGTTCTTCATCGCTGGCGTACTGGGCTTGATGATTCGATTACAACTTTTCGAAGCGGACAATGACTTTCTGACCTATCAGGAATACAATTCCACATTCACAATGCACGGGACCACTATGATTTTCATGGCTGCCATGCCCATCATCTTTGGATTTGCAAATTATCTGATTCCTTTGCAGATTGGTTGTAGAGACATGGCATTTCCAAGATTGAATGCCATGAGCTACTGGTTGTTACCAACTGGCGGTATCGTGATCTATATGGGATATTTTACAGGTGGAGCGGGAGATGTTGGATGGACTGGCTACGTGCCATACGCCACGTCAGAGACTTCTACGGTACCTGGTACTGATTTCTGGGTGGCAGGCCAGATCATGCTTGGAGCTTCTTCAACATTGACGGCAATCAATTTCGTTACAACTATTCTCAGAATGAGGGCGCCAGGGGTGACCTTCATGCGAATGCCATTGTTCACGTGGTCCATATTTGTGACTGTTTTCCTGCTATTACTTGCAATACCTGTTTTCGCAGTCGCCCTAATTCTACTGATGGCTGACAGGACGTTTGGAACTCTCTACTTCAGTGGGAGCTGTGCTGGGGATCTGATGGGGACGACCGCATGTTCAGATCCGATACTGTGGCAGCACCTGTTCTGGTACTTCGGACATCCTGAGGTTTACATCGTGATTCTGCCCGCATTTGGTGTGTTGTCGGAGATCATATCTACCTTCTCAAGAAGGCCTATCTTTGGTTACACTTCGATGGTCTACGCAATGGCAACCATAGGTGTAATCTCATTCGTGGTCTATGGGCACCACATGTTCACAACTGGGGCGGACCCACTATTCCGTTTCATTGTGATGCTGACAACCATGCTAGTGGCAGTTCCCACAGGAATCAAAATCTTCAACTGGCTAGCCACGATGACTGGTGGGTCTATAGTTACCAAAACACCCATGATATTTGCATTAGGTACTGTCATAACTTTCACGATAGGTGGTATCACAGGGATAATTCTGGCCTCGATTCCGCTTGACATCGCCTTCCACGACACCTATTTCGTGGTGGCTCACTTCCACTATGTACTGGTTGGTGGAACTATATTCGCATTCCTGGGCGGAGTGTACTACTGGTTCCCTAAGATGACTGGAAAAATGATGAATGAGACTTTAGGCCTCACTCACTTTGCTTTTTCATTTATTTTCTTCAACGCGGCCTTCTATCCAATGCATAACGTTGGTATCTCTGGAATGCCACGAAGATATGCAACCTATGACCCTGCGTTGACAGAAATGAATCAATTCATCAGCATAGCTGCGTTTATCTTTGGATTTGCACAATTGATATTTGTCTACAACGTGATCTATTCCTACAAGTATGGAGAGGAAGCAGGTGACGACCCATGGGATGGATGGTCCCTTGAATGGGCCACTAGCTCACCTCCACCGCACAACAGTTTTACTGAGATCCCGACACTTAAATCGGCTGAGGAAACCGAATGAGCGAGGGGCATGGACATCATGGGACTCCCGCACCCTTTGTATTCTGTGTAGCTGCCGCCCTGATGTTCATTGGGCTGGTCATGGCAACGGCCGGTGGCGAGGATAATGAAGGTGATACAGGCTACTGGTTCGTTTTCATTCTCGGGATTGCGGGGATGATTACTGGATTCATGATGTGGATACAGGATTACTGGGACCAGGATTCCGAGGAAGGTGTGGAGATCGTAGGGTATCATCCATTCTGGGCCAGCATAACCACACGCAAGTTCGGAATGTGGATCTTCCTGCTGACAGAAGTCATGGTGTTCAGTACCCTGCTGAGCGCTTACCTGAGATACAGGTCTGCTATTCCGGACTATGCGCCTAACATTGACTGTGGACTAGAATTCGAGGAATGCTGGGTCCCTGCAGCCGACATCATACGCTCACATCTGATATTTGGAGTAATAAACACGTTCGCTCTTCTACTCAGCAGTCTGACCGTGGTCCTTGCTCTTTATGCAGCCAGAAACAACAATTCCAAAGCCGCAACTAGATACTTGATAGCCACGTTCTTTCTGGGAACTCTTTTCCTGTTCCTCAAGGCATATGAATGGTGGGAAATGAAAAACGGTCACTTCTGGGGTGACCATTGTAGTGTCACTGCCGGACAGGATATAGGCCATCATTGTGTTGCTCCCAAATACGAACATGGGTTCTGGCTGGATACCAGTCTGGAAGGGACGACTTTCTACATTACCACAGGGATGCATGGGGCACACGTATTCATTGGGCTTCTGGCATTGGGATATCTGATTGCCAAGGCCAACAAGGAAGGTTACAACGAGAAATATCACGATACGATTGAACTGTTTGGTCTATACTGGCACTACGTGGACGTAGTTTGGGTATTCGTATTCCCCTTCTTCTATTTGTATTGAGGCAAAAATGGCGACAAAGAAAACCGAAAACGAACACGATGAACATCATGACGAACACTCGTTCCCAGGATGGTTACATGCTGGTGAAAGTCCGATTCAGGGATTCATGAAAGTTTTCGCATGGTTAGTATTTTTCACTATAATAGAAGTGTTGGCCATTCTTCAAGATTTTTCATTTACAATAACGATGCTTATCCTGTTCGGTATCGCTGCAGTGAAAGTATGGTTCATCGGCTCTTTCTTCATGCATATGATATGGGATCCACCATTAGTCAGTCGTACCGCAGCAGTCCCCATATTCTTCCTAATAGTTTTGTTCTTGGCTATAGGACTGACGTCACCTGGTGCTGTGGATGACCTACGAACTATCTGTGGTTTCTAGTTACTATACATAAACAGACCAATCATGGTCAGAAGGAAATAGGGAACCAGAGCTGCTGCACCATCATAATCCTTGGAGATTCTCTGACCAGCCATCAGAATACTAAATGAAACGGCTGCTAGGATCAGACCGATAATCCCATATGATTCATCATCATAAAACAACACCATGATAGAGCCAAACAGAGAAAGCAGACCTGACAGCGTTTCAAGAATCGTGACCTGGATAAGACCAATTATAGAAAAATTAGAGAGAACCGTCTTAGAGAATTTATCGGTGATGAATTTGAGTTCGCCTTCCCAATTGAATATCTTGTCTAATCCTGACTGGGTCATTACCATTCCAATGAACAACGAAATGAAAGCACAGATTATACTTAGATAACTGAAATCATGGTCAAAAAAAACCAAACCGTTGTCACCAAAGGCTAGGAGTGTCATGAAACTTGCAGAAAAAGGGAGTATATGGGGCTTACTAAACTAAAGAAGTATCATGACATCATGGTAAATTGAGGCATAGGTCCAATCATATCCGCGCCAGACCACTCTCATATTTCCATCCTGATCTATAATGTAAAGTTTGCCTGAGTGGCTAACACCATAGTCCCCATCAGTCTCCTCCCCAAACTCATAGTTCAGGGCGCCGGCAATTACTTCTATCATTTCTTCATCTGACATGTGACCTGCCTCCCAATGTTCTAGATTCTCTAATATCAGGTTCATTTGTTCACTAAGATTTACTGGTTTAGAACGATCCTCGACCAGGCTCACTAATTGTTCATAACTCTTGGAACCTGAAGTCCGGGCAACTATCTGATTTCCCTCAAGCAATACCCAGCTAGGATAACTATTCATCCCGAAAACCTGCATCAATTGATGTGAATCATCATATAGGTAAGTCCAAGTTGCATTGTGGTCGATTGTAAAATTTTCTATGGTACTTGTATTATCCACATTGCCTCCGAGACCATATCCTCCCACGGAAACTATGTTGACATCTGAAGAATGGTTGGCATGGAATTCTTTCAATACCGGAATCTGATTTTGGCAATGTGAACAGTCGGTATGGAAAAACTCGATCAGGGTCAGATTTTGTTCATAATATGTAGAAGAGAAATGCTGTGAACCATTTGCATCAACTAGATTCCAGTCTGAACCAAATACTTGGGATGTCAAAATATCTATGCTCACCATTGTCTGATTATCATTAACTATATCGCTTGACCAGAGATCAAGAAATATGATTATATCTGATTCAAGACTTCCGTCTTCAAAAGTGGCATTCTTGTCATGTCCAGGATCCTCTATACACGCCTCTATGTTCCAGGGATCCTGCATGTAACCAGGATTGCAATGGCAACCTTCGTAGTCTTCCATGTAGTGACCATTACCTCCACAAGCTTCATCATCGATATTGACGATTATCCCATAGTCATGCCAAACCGATGACATGTGGCCTACTGGGGAATCGTCCACAGATGTCAAAAACTGCCATGAGGCATCGTAAGAGGATGCAAAGGAAGCGAGTCTTTCAGGGGTATCTCGCTCAGGATCCACTGTAACACTGAGAAATACAACCGATTCATTATAGTCGTCACCCAATTCCTCAGACAACTTGTTCATCTGATATGTGACGGCAGGACACACGTCAGGACAATGAGTATATACAAATGTGATAACTACAACCTTGCCCTCGAATTGAGACATATTAACTGGATTGTTAGACTGATCGACCAACTCGAAATCTGGTGCTGCTCCTGCAGTACAAATCAAATCAGGGGTCTCTTCACAATTCTCTCCCCAGAAATCATTATCATCCTGCTGATCCAAACCATCGAGACAGCCTGAAGTGACAAAAAGTGTGCACAGTAGCAGAGTCAAGAATCCACGATTAGTCATAATAATTTCCATTGAATACGGATATTAAATATTTGCGATTAAAGATGCTTGTCAATTTCAGCCGATAGCTGGTTGTATGTCTGTCCGCCACTATGCTGATAAACTATTTCATTATTCTTTATCAAAGCCATCGAGGGGTAGGAGCTGAATTTGTAATCTCTCATCAGGTCACCCGTGGGATCATACAAATGCAGCCATTGAGAATTATGATACTGGAATTTGAATGAGGCTACGTTGCTCTTACTATCCGTACTACTTCCTAAGGCATAACCTCCAATCGAGAACATATTGAAATGGGCTGAATAATTCTCGCTTGTATCATCCATGTAGTTATCGTTTATCTCCATCAGGACAGGGGCCTGCTTCTGACAATGTCCACACTCTGACTGGAAAAACTCGACCAGGGTCAGCTGATCGCCATCATAATAATCCTCGGATGAATAAATCACTCCCGTGTCGGCTTCCTCGAGCGTCCATTCCTCGGGTCGGGGATTGCCTGGTTCATAGATAAAAACAAAGAATATGACACCCAGAAGAATCAATAAGACTAGAACCGGAGGTCCAAATCTCCATAGATTCTCATTGAAAGTATCACGTCTGACTTGCATCTTCTGATCGATTAATCTCGATGCCTTCAGTTCCAGTTTGCGCCTTCGCTTAGATGCCATCTTTTCCTCCTATGAAGTTCTTGAGTTCTGCGCCATACGTCCTTAAAGCGAAAAATGTCGCTCCCAATGTCAGGGCAAAGGCAGTAAGACAGAATGGGCACCACTGATGGATGATAAAAGCTTCAGCGTACGTCAGGTAGACCCCGAAAGCGCTTCCAGACAGACCTACCAACGGAAGAAGAAGGATATTGTAACGTGTCCTTTCCAGATCCATATTCAAGTAACGATCCAGGGCCAGTGAGAATAGAACGATGAACCCAAGAACTCCAAACCAGGAGACAGGTAGGCCAAGCAATTCGGCTTGCTGGCTGGCCAAGACCACTCCACAATCAAGTCCGGGAAGATTCTGGGTCGGGCAACCTCCTCCTTCAGAAACAAGATGGTGCAAATAGGTCAGATACAAGGAATCTATCAAACCCAGAACTGACAGTGCCATTATTGCCATTAGGGATTTGTCCTCAGATTCTGTATCCATATTCAAGGGTTCACCTGCATGTATAAATAATTTCACTACGACAATGCATTTATTATCTGCCGTAATTGGGTAGGTAGGGATATTCTATGCATGGACCAGTGGAAGGAAATAGTGAACAT
>CAUYZR010000042.1:0-11016 GCA_963577905.1 Candidatus Thalassarchaeaceae archaeon | reverse complement strand
ACGAAGTAAAGGTTACGGTAGGAATTTTGTCCATGGAACTGGCCATGGATTTGGATTGGAAATACATGAATTCCCCTCGCTAACTTACAAATCAAAGGTTATCGTCAAGGAATCCATGGCAGTGACTATCGAACCGGGAATCTATATTCCGGGTAAGGGAGGAGTAAGAATAGAAGATGATATTCTAGTCAAAGGGGATAATCCACAAGTTTTAACGAAAGCTAGGAAGGATTTGTACTAAAATGTTTGAAGCGGAACTGGTTGTTAAGCGCCTTCTGGAAAAAAAGCCTAAAACCAGACAAGATGTACAGCTAATCAAACTAGAGGTAGCCAAAGAACAAAAATTTTCGATGGTACCGCCCAATAATCAACTTCTAGCCCAAATCGATTCTGCTGAAGAGCCAGAACTGGCCAAATTATTGAGAGTAAAACCTATGCGTACCAGTGCAGGAGTAACGCCTGTTGCAATAATGACCTCACCAGCATCATGTCCTCACGGGACCTGTACTTATTGCCCAGGAGGACCCACAAACGAAAGTCCTCAATCATATACTGGTCATGAACCCGCAGCCAGACGGGGGAAGAGGCACAATTACAATTCGAGATCTCAGGTAGATGCAAGACTGGAACAGTACGTCAGAAATGGGCATCCCACTGACAAAATTGAAATAATAATAATGGGTGGTACCTTTACTGCGAGAACTCCGGATTATCAAGACGAATTCTTGACAGGAGCCTTTGAAACCTTGAATGGTGAGAGATTGCCACTGGATGAGGCCTTGCATAGAAATGGAAATGCAAAGCACAAATGTGTTGCCCTGACTATGGAAACCAGGCCTACGGAATGCAATCCTTTGTCAGTATTCCAGATGAGAAAGCAGGGCGTTACAAGAGTGGAGATTGGAGTTCAATGTCTGGATGATGGTGTGCACGATAAATTAAATCGGCAACAAAAAGTTAAGGATGTTATCAAAGCCACGAAATTATTGAAGGAGGCAGGGCTCAAGGTTGTTTATCACATGATGCCGGGACTACCAGGAATGACTCCGGAAACAGATGTCAGGGACTTCAAACGACTGTTTGAGGAAGAGGATTTCCAGCCAGACATGCTAAAGTTGTACCCTACCTTGTTAGTCAAAGGTTCACCGCTTTCCCGTAACCCAGGTGATTTTGTGCCATATGATACCGAAACGGCTGCTAATGTTGTTGCCGATCTAAAAGAAATCGTACCACCTTATGTTAGAATCCAAAGGATACAGCGAGATATACCAAAACCACAGATAATTGCTGGTGTCATGAATTCAAACCTGAGGCAGTATGCAAGAAAAGAAATGAAGAGAAGGGGCAAGAAATGTCGTTGTATCAATTGCAGGGAACTCTGGAGAGCCCAAATAGATCCAGCTACGGCTGAATTGAAGGAAATAGAATACAAGTCCAGTGGAGGAACTGAATATTTCATATCCTACGAATCAGGCACCAAACTTCTGGCATATCTAAGATTGAGATTAGATGATAATGCAACTGTCAGAGAACTGAAGGTGACAGGGCAGGCTGCGAATATAGGGGAAAAAGGGTCTGGAGTACAACATATGGGTTTAGGCAGTAAATTGATGAAAATTGCTGAAGAGAAATCGAAGGATTATGATAAAATCAGAGTTACTCATGGAGCAGGTACAAGACTTTACTATGAGAAATTGGGATATGATTTAGAAGACTATTATATGGTTAAACTGATTTAACTATAAAATGCTAGTAGGATTATATGACTGTTCCAGAGAGAGTGAAGTAATATAGAGGGCCAAAGACTATTTGTACAAATTCTTAGATATCCATAGACCAAACCTGCCCAGAAGGCATTTAGTACAGTTAAAATATATAGTGGATGGATCAAAGCGAAAAGAATAGCAGATATGAATATTGCTGCCCATCTACCATATGCTTCAGAGGCTAAATCTAAAACGAAACCACGAAACATTAATTCTTCCATCACAGGAACGAAAATTGCGATGGATAACAAAGCAATAATCAGGGAGAGATATCCATGGGATATAAAATCATCAAATGAAACACTAAAAACAGTACTAAAGGCTTGTATTGCATAAAGGCTAGTAAAGATTAGCAACAAATAACCTCCAATAAAATCAAATAGAAGTGCTTTGAAAGTTAGTTTGAAACTTGCATAGTCTATAGGAAGTCTAAATAGGTGCATGACTACATAATCATCAAAATCGGATATCATCTCTGAGTTAATTGGCAAATTCCTATTATTGGTACAATGAGAGTATATTCTAATAATAATAAAATATGATAGAATCAGACTACATATGTGACTCAGATAGACCGCATCGGTCCAAGTGAACCATAAGCTAAACCAGATTTGGAACGGCCAACTAATTATATCCCACATTACAACCCATATCAAAAGTGGAGCAAGAATCAAAAACATCCATAATCTGACCTTGTAAAATCCAGGAGAATTGAAACTGAAATTCCAGATTTTGTCGCCAGCTGAAACGAAGGTGGGGGAGATAGCATCCTTTGTTACTCTCCATTCATCGAATTTCTCAGCATAGTTATCCAAACCTGCTGCCTTTTCCTCTTCAGGTTCATCAATACTAATCTCAACGGCTTCTGGGCCAGTATCTTCTGGTGAAATACTGGTGAAGCCTATATTCTGAATGTTCTCCAAAATCTGCGGGATCCATGGAACTTTTTCACTATAATTCTCAGCAATCTTGTAAATTCCAAAGCCTACAGCTATCCAAAGAATAAATGCAATTAGGGGAGAAAAAAAATTTGAAAGAATTAGAAGAATGAAAAGATAGAATATCAAAAATAAAAAAAATCTGATAACCTCAGGGTCACCTCCTCCTGCACTTCCAATTAGGGCATCAGTAGGGCTCTTGGTTATCTCATTTTCCTCAACATCATGGCCTTTTCCCTTAAGTGGTACCATTGTGTGTCAGTGATGCGTAGGATATTAACCTTACTGAAAAATAAATCTTTATATGCATATGATGTCTGATTATGTTATGCTCCCAGACACTAGGGATTCTAGAATTACTGAAGGGCCAAGGCTACCAAAGCCCCCCCAACCTAGAAGAAGGGGTTCGTTGGAATTTTACGAATGGATAGTGTTGATCCTATTTTTGGGTTCACTGGGATTAGCAGTAGCAACGAGCTATACTCTTGATCCTGATAATGTTGGAATAAAGGATGACGTTAATTTTGTTGAGGCCTGGGGACTTCCCATATTCTTCTTTCTAGTCTTAATTATGTTTGATTACTTTGCAAGCAATAGATATGGGAATTTCAGTGATGAGATTATGGACCAATGGAAAGAGGACAAGATTCAATTCATGAAGATGTTTACAGAGGATGTGCGCAAGAAATATGACGCAAATAAGGACGGTAGGATATCTGAAGATGAATTAGAAGATGGCAACGATAAAGGTTAGTAAGTCTGAAATTGAAACTGGTTGGATTTTTGAAGTAACTGTCTCAAACGGAAATTCCACGACGCATAGAGTAAATCTGACAAGAGAATATTACAACCATTTGCCGTTATCTGGTACCACACCCACAAAACTAGTAGAGTGTTCTTTCAGATTTTTGTTGGAAAGGGAACCTAAAGAAATGATATTGAGAACTTTTGACCTTAAAATAATATCTCATTATTTTCCAGAATATGAAAGAAGAATATCTGAATATATCTGATTGTTTTATAAGGAAGGACCGTGTCAAGTGATTATGGTACAATACGTTTGTCACAACTGTGACATGTCAGTCTCAGGATTAACTTGTGGAGCATGCGGCAAAGAGTTGGTTCATGGAACTATCACAAATGATGAAGGGGCTACGGTACACGTTTCAAAATGCCCAAGCGAGTGTGGAAAGATCAAGTCACCAATGTGTTGTGGTAATGATATGCACAACCATTAGTTCTTCACTGCATCTAAACTAACTACAGGTTCGCTTCCAATAACTTCAGCTGAATGGGTAGCTCCAGCTGGAATCTCTATCCAGTCTCCAGGTCCCAAATCCACAAATTTACCATACATTCCCATTCTAAATGTCCCTGATAGAACTGCATCTATCTTGGATTGGCCGTGTTCATGATCACTGAAATATGTCCCAGAGCTGTAAGTATAGCAACTGACACTGCAGCCTCTATTTTCCAACTTCTTTCTTAAAGATTCTTCAGTAACCGGACCATCGAGCCTCTGATTCCATCTACGAACTACTATCTCAGTCATCAGAACAAGCTTAGACTGTCTGAATTAGCCATTCTATCCAAAGTTTCGGTCACTGTTGAATTAGGACCCAGAACTTCTTTGGCATGAAGATACATGCTCCGAATTTCGTTTCTCTCTAGACCTTCTAGAGAAGGCATTATGTTTGAACGAATAACTCTATCTAGAGCCAATTCAGGACCGTATTTCTTGACTGAATTGAATATTGTAACCATTGAATCAATAATTAAGGCCGGCCCTATCTTACGGAACGTACGAACTCCAACGGCTACTTCATCACCACGTTTTGGTGCTTCACCGGGTTCCAAAAATTTGACTAACTTCTCGTGGCATTTGTACATGCTCCCATCCTCATCATAGAAATCAAATTTGCGACTTGGATAATGTCTGCATTTTTCTTCAAACTTCCAAAGGCCATCCCCATCTGGCCTCTCTGGAACCAGACCAAGTTTCTTCAATTTGAAATACACGAACACAGGCATACGGTGATATTCATCCTCTGGGATTGGGAGGCCAATTTCAACGAAAGCGAAACGGCGCATTAACGCAAAACCAACATTGAAAAGCGTGTTCTTATCCTGAGTATTCATAGTCCCAATAATTCTGAATTCTGGAGGCATCATGAACGGAGCACCGCCAGTTTCCTTATGTGTCAGAAGAGGTTGCTTATCCCTATACTCGAATACGGTGAAAAGTTTACCAAAAGCCTCATCGATATTAGCCCTGTTAAACTCGTCAATTACCAGATAGTGGGGTCTAGCTCTTTCGCGGATGGAGTGTTCACATAGTTTAGCTGCTTCCGCAACGTATCCGTCCTTGAAATAATAACCACCGGAATCATCAGGAGAGATTCCACCAATAACATCAAAATTGGACCACTCCGCATTAGCTGTAACTATCGTAAAATTAGGCGCCTTGGTTCCATTAGGTTGATCAATTTCACCACATAGTTTGCTAAGTAATATATTAGCCAGAGCCGTCTTACCTGTTCCTGGCTCACCAAATAGCATTATGTTCTTTCCCGAAGTCAAATGAGTGATGACCTCATCAATAGTTTCTCTAGTTGTGGAATAGGCTTCAGCAATCTCATCGAAATCAACTTCATAATCGACCATTATTGCTTCTCTGATAGTGACAGACTGGTCCACCTGGTCCATCATTGTCTTCTCAACCAGTTCAAGATCGGGAGTATGTTCCGTGCTATGCTTCAGTTCTATCTGAAATTCATCACCATACTCATCCATCAGGAATTCCATTGCCGAATCTACACTCCACTCAGGCATTGCCTTTTGCTCACCTGGAGAGGTTGGTGCAAAAGGGTCCTCACGATTAGGCATGGCCGTGTCGTATGCAACAGACATCTGTCTTAGTTTCTGTGAACCGAACTTGTAACTCAACCAGAAACCAATGGCCGTAACCAAAGCTGTCAATACAAGATTAAATTGTTCATCCCTATCCTTTGGCCACTCTACATCGTTTCCACCTATCACTATCGGTGCAAGGAAGGTCGCAAAAAGTGCAAATATACCAACCGCAAAAATGGCAAAGTAAGCTACACCCATTGAACCCGGTTCCCCACTTCTCTTTCTGTAGAACGAAACCATGCCCACCGTAGCAATACCAAGGGCCATCACCGTGAGGGTGGTATCATTCTCATCCATACCCAGACCACCATCTTCACTGGTGACCACATTGTACGCCAAGATAAGGAACTGAAGCAACAAACCTGATATTATCATCGAAAAATACTTGGCTTCGACAACATCGTTGATCTTCGTATTGGAAATTAGCCAATTGCCGACTCCTGCAAATAAAAAGGTGGCTGCCATCAAAAGGATCATGTTATCCCCACTGCCCATATCTAGAGGTACTGCAGACAAACTGTCATATCCCATCTGTTGACATTCTGTCTGTAATTCTTCATCCACATTGAAATTCAATTCCAGAAGTTCAGACTTGCTTAACTCATCAACACAAATTGAATAAGGACCCAATGAATAATTGTAAAAGATTGAGGACAGCAGTAGTGCTGCTGCAATTATGAAAATATAAAATGTTGCTGAAGGAGGGTCATCCAGAGGCCGTGCTAATGAGGTCCTTACCAACAATACTCCTGTTGAAACAATCAAACCAATAGTACAAACAAGGCCAACTGTAAGTGGCAAAGCAAAAATTAGTTTATTAGCAATACCCCCATATACCACGAAAAGCAAGAATTCAACAGAACCGAATATAAGAATTGGATGTGTGATAGAGGTATTGGATATATTGTTGTAAATATAAAATGCTGAAACTAGAAGAACTAAATTCAGGATGGTAAATGTAAAACCACTTAGATATCCCATATTCACTGGACATCCAAACCTTTCATCATCCTCTACGGTACCATTCCTGTTAGAATCTGTCACAGCTATGTAAAAACCATCTTTGCTAATTACACCAAATTCTTCATACACACTAGCATCCCATATTTCACAATTGAAAGGATTTCCGCTAAAGGATTCTGAAGTTCCCCTCCCAACATAAACCTCATTTTTACTATATGGTGTAGTGGGAGTATAACCATCAGCAGATTCCTCGGTAACTCCAGGTACCGCTGAAATAACTAAACCCATTACTGAAAAGAAAAGTAGTACTGACGCGATTAACATTGCCGTGGGTGCAACATAATTCAGCTCACCTTTAGTCAGAAATATAGAATCCAATCTAGAATTAAATCTCTTAAAACTAGAACCAAATTTTGACCATTGGTCTCTAATTGAAGTCAGAGTGGATATTGCACTTGATGGTTCCTCAATAGACCCTGAGTTATCAACCTCAGTTGCGGCAAGAGTCTCTTCAAGCAATTTCTCTTCATCAGATACCGAAGGTTCCTCGGTTGTTTCAATCGTCTTCTTAATCTCTGCTGGAACCTCATCAGAGGGGGCTGAAGATCCTAAATCAGAACCACAGATTGCACAACTCATCTCACTATCCTGCTCTTCTTCATATTGACAAACAGGACATATCTTCATGATTGTAACAGAATCGACACATTAAAATGTTAACTGAAATGAAAAATTTGTGAAATATTAAGTAAAGCCCAGGACAAATAAGTAAACTTTAAATAGGAGGTGAACCAAAAAGTGGTCCCCATGAAAGAGCAACTTCAGCAGATACAAGCAGTCGCAATTGTTACTTTTCTATGTGTGCTGATTTCCGTACATAGTGATGGTGATTACGGAAAATGGTTCGTAATTGAAGGAATCAGAACGGATGTGATACAAAGCGTAGAAACTAACGATAATGGCACTGTAGAAATAACGGATGATACTGTTATTTCAGTCGAAACCGAATCTGATTATTACAACTTTGAATACAGTTATTACTTGAACTATTATGATCATTACAATGGTGTGGATCAGACCATCAGCAGTGTCTCATACGCTAGTGCTGACTGTCAGGACTGTACGAATCAGGACAAGGCAGTCGGAAACATAAAAATTCTGGCTTACGGCACTGCCATAGTCGCCTTGTCGGTTGCCTATATGGCCAATAATTCGATAAAAAATCTGCATAATAAAAATTTGAGAAGTTCGTTAAGTAGTCTCAAATACGTTGCAATCATAGTGCTCATCTTTGGTTTATTGACTGGATTCTTATTTTACACGACCTGGCCAGAGGCCCTAGCTAATGATGAAAGAATGATCAACAATGAAGAGAAAGGAAGACTGGGGTGTATTGTAGAAGGACAAGAACCCAATGAATTCAATTTCTACAATAATATTGATTGCACGGAATATGGTGCCGTTGGTAATGACGGGGATACTCCTCTTCCCAGTGCTAGGTTAACTAATGTTGAATGGAAACCCGGAATGGGGTTCTTTATTGTCTTAATTGGTAGTACATTGACCGGAGGAGGAACATTGTACATCCTTGGCAACATTGATGAAGAGTGGCTGGCCATACTGAAGAAGCAAGAGTTAATAGAAAGGAAACAGGACATACAAGAAAGCGAAATAGAAAGAAACAAGGATCTTCTCCAGGAATTCGAGGAAACTGAACAGAGTCTGAAGGATGCTGAAATAAAAATTGAAGATGTTAGAACCACAGCCAGTAACATAGATTACAAGGGTATTGAAGACATGGAAGGTGAATTAGATCGCTTAACTGCACTAAATCAGAGTGTTAATACCCTTAACAATTCCTTAGAATCCAAATTGAAAACGGCTAGGCTGGCAACCTCAGAAGTAGAAAAGCGGGCCCGTATGGTCGAGAAGGAACTCAAGAACGACCTCTCTGCTAAAAGCAATCTGGAGAAGGAAATAGAGGATATGAGGGTGAAGCAAGAAAATGACATGAGGTTAAGCGATCGAATGACACGCGAAATAAGCTCACTAAGGGATATGAGTGAAGAAGCAGAGGAAAGAGCCCTGAAGGCTGAGAATAAGCTTAAAATTGAGAAACCTGAAACTGTTAGTGCATTGGAATCATATGATTCAGTAAAGGCCGCTTATGATAAGACCATAGAAGAGAAAAACAATCTTGAAAAAGAAATAATGGAATTGGAACAGCAAACCCTCGAAGCAAATGAGAGGGAAAAAGCAGCTCTCACTGAAAAAAATGATGCTGCACAAAGAAGAAAAGAGATGGATCGGGAAGTGAAACTCATGGAAAAGAACAAGAAAAGAATTAACGATAAATTTTCAGACTTGACAGCAAATTTAGAAAAGGCCAAAAAAGCATTATCTGACACTCGGGAAAAGGCGGCCGTTGCCTTGAGCGAACTGGATTTAGAAAGAGAGACTATAATTGAATTGGAGCAGAAATCCGAAAAACACAGAGAAAAAGAAAACGAGATTATAGATGTCACGGATTCCTTGAAAAAATTACAGGAACAAGTCTCTGAACAAAAGGATACGAACGAAGGAATTGAAGACGACCTCAACACCGAAATACAAAGAAAAAAGAGAACTGAAAAAGATTTATCTGCACTGGAGAAGGCATCCAAACAAGTGAGTAAAGTAATGGAAAGTCTCAAGAAACAATTTGATACTGCTAAAGCTGATTTGGGCATAGCTATTGAAGACCGAAATAAGGCAGAAAGAATGCTGGAAACGGAAAAGAGCGAACATGAGAAACTAAGGGAGGATCTAGAATTTCTTCAAGGTGCGACCATAGGGAATGAGGAAGACACTGAAAGAAAGATTAAAGCTATGAATATTGAGGTTCCCAAGACAACTGAACAAGCAAGGGAAATGAGAGAAGAGGTCGATGATATAGCTGACATGAATAAAGAATTGGAAGATAAAATCAAAGATGCCAGACTGGAAAGCATCAAGAATGCTGACAAAGAACCTGAAGCTACACCTATTGCTGGAGCTGCACCTATTGCTGGAGCTGCCATTGGCTCTAGTTTACTGGTGAAGAACCTCGCCAAGGAAACTGAACACAATTTCCAACTGGTCAACCCAGACCAAGCAGACCCAAAGAGTGGAAAACTACCATTAAGCAATCCAATCGCCAAAGCTTTGGAAGGTGCTAAAGAAGGCGATGAAGTGAAAGTGGGTCCTAATATATTCAAAATACTCAAACTGAACTAATCAGGCCAACCCTATCTCTCTAAGGTGTTTCTCCAAATATTCTATAGCTGTCATCACAGGATATTTAGCAGTGCCTCCAGTCTTCAAGATACAAGATTTTAGTGCTTTCTCCTAGAAAACCCTAAAAGCACGGTGGTTTTGCGACAATTATGAGATTCACACTATTGCTGCTTGCCGGCTTTGCGCTGGCGCTGATGGCGGGAGAGGCTGAGGCGGATGATCTGGGCACCCCGATGCTGACTGGCGGCGAGAACTGGACCGAGGTTGCGGACGAGCCCGCTGAGGTGGGCGACGGCGCCCTCTCGGTAAACTGGGACAAAACTGACGTGGTGATGAGGGGTACCGTAGTGGTCGTCTCGGGTGCCTCGGCGGGGGACACTACCAGCATCTCCATCGTTTCGCAGGCAGAGGGCTACTCGCCCAGCTACATAGAGACAGAGGTGGGAAGCCTTGGCGCTACCTTCAAGTGGAAGAACAACGACAACATCTCGCACTCGGTGACCGCTGATAACAGCGAGTTTGACTCCGGCATCATTGCTCCCGGTGACAGCTGGGAATACATATTTGATAGCGTTGGCACCTACACCTACTACTGCGGCATCCACGCCGCGACCGAACAGGCTCGAACAAACTACATCCCGCTCTGGACTGCAGATTCATACTTGCTATTCTGGGCTAACTTCAGTATGAATGCCAGCTCAATAAATGTCATTGTACAGGAGAAAGGATATGACCTGGATTCACCTCAAGCGGTCAAACTTACAGAGAATAACGGTTTCAGCATAGTCTCTGTGAATGGAACCGTGATGGGCGATTTTCTGAAGGGGAACACTGATAACGAATGGAAGAAATACCAGATATATCTGAACTCTGAAAAATTGGGATACCATGCTCTTAACTATGACCCCCACGAAGACAATGCATACTCATTCGTTTTCAGTATAAGGGGCATTAAAGGTTCGGCAGCGATTGGCGGGCTTCAGCTCATTCGGACCCTAGATACAGGTTTCTTCCTGACCAAGGATGACCCTGGCCAGCTGACCTACGAGATATTCCCAAGCTTGGCAGTCGAGATTGACTACTTTGCCAAGAATATAGGTACCGAGGACAACACTTTCCGTATGACTCCTGAACTGGATGCTCAAGGAAAGGCCTACGCTGGAGCTGCATTCGACATATCA
>CAUYZR010000041.1:0-11214 GCA_963577905.1 Candidatus Thalassarchaeaceae archaeon | reverse complement strand
TGATAACCAACACGGGTAACGAAGATGAGTCATTTGCCTATTCATATGGAAGTGTTTCTGATTCTACAGCCACTTTAGGAATGGGAGAATCTGAGACAGTAGCAGCTTCTCATATAATTGACTCTGCATCCGCAGCAGGAGTTCAGTCCACAGTGACTTTTACTTCAGGTTCGGAGAGCGAGACAGCTACTACTACGACTAACCAGATTTATGGAGTGACCATTTCCTTGGTGTCTACTTCGGATGGAGGAGGTATTTCTCCTGGAGAGATGTTTGATGCAGTATACAGCGTTACCAACACAGGTAATGGCGCAGATACTGTAACTATTGATTTCAATGCAGACTGGTTGATTGGAACCAGTGACACAACCCACAGTTTGGCAGGATTTGGCGAATTTGGCGATACAGGTACGGCCACTGCAACATTGACGGCTCCAAGCGATGCAGCTAGCGATTCCAGTTCATCGATTACAGCCTTTGCTACAGGTTCTGGTTCTTCGGGTGATTCGGGTCCTACGTCTCTGGATGTAGCCTCCAATTCACGTTCAGTTTCCCTTACTGGAATTATTACTTATACAATAAATCAGGGTTCATCGGACACTGGAACTGTGACTGTTACGAATGATGGTGTAGCAGCTACCTTTGCAGTGATTTCAATGTCCCCTTCATTGAGTTTTACTACTTCTGAGATAACTCTTGGATCTACAGGAACCATTTTAGATTCAGGAGATTTGACTTTCACTATCCATGCAACAGAGTCTGGAGGTTTTACATTCACGATCGCAGATACTATTGATGGTTCTTCGGCGACTTACATAGGGACAGTTGTAGCTCGAGTATTCGATACTTCTACACTGACCAGTTCTACGGATGATTGTGGGTCTGCTGGCGTTGTTTGCGGAACTGACTTAGACGGTGGTTGGGACGGTAATGGATACACTAATTCAGGTATCTGGTCAACCACAAAGACAGTGACAGATTCCAATGGGCAGTCAGGAACTGTAACATTCGATACTACTATTCCGAATGCGGCTCCAACCGTCAGTTCTCTTAGTGCCGAGAATGGAGTAGTGGCAGGTGAACCTCAAACATTCATATTCATGGTACCATCAGATTCAGACGGCACAATCAGCCACTTCGTCATAGCCTTTGGTGATGGGAATTTTGAAACTTTCGAAGCTTCAGATATGACTGGATCTACGGTTACCTCCACACACACTTATGAGTCAGCAGGTGACTTCTCAGTTACAGCCACAGCATATGACAATTCTGGTGATTATACAATTCAAGCAGTGACAATAAGTGTAGCCGAACGCACGGTTACACTAGACGGAAGTTCTTACACTTACAACCTTGTAGCTCTTGTAGGCTTCTTCGTGCTAGGTATGCTCCTAGCCGGAACGGCTTTTAAGATGCAGCAGGGTGAAATTGCAGGAGATGAAGAAATGAACGAAAGAGACCGACAAAGATTGGAAAGCGTAGAACGCCGCATGGAGAGTCTGGCAGAGCGGGAAGAGCTATTGGAGGTCTCTGCTTACGACGCGTCCCGAGCGGCAACAAAGCTGGAAGAACATATTTCAGCTTTCAATGGAGTCCTAGTTCGAGCCCAGGAAATTGCAGCTGAGGAAAAGCTCCAGGAGCTTGAAGCAGCTGAAGCGGCTCGAGAGAAGGAGGATGAGCAGATGCAGCTTGATCTGGAGGATCCGGACATCGAAATGGTGGCCGAGAGATTCCACGATTCTTTAGGCCGTCTGGTCAAGGCTCGCGATGAACTGTCTAAGATAGAAGAGCAATTAGCTCACATATTGAAGATGGAGCGTGACGAGCAGTTGGAGAAACTGACATCGATGACCGAGTCATATGAGAGCACCAAGCGTAAGATTGATGCCCTTCAGTCTACCAAGGAAGCTAGGGACGCTACTGCAGATGAGAACAGCATCATGAATTTGTTGAGTGCAGCTGCATCTGGTGCAGGTGCATCCGACTTCAGTGGCTTAGATGACCTTGGTGACAGTGATGAATACGAGGTCGAGATATATGAAGATGAAGATGGTTCATTCTACTACATTGATCCCGACACAGGGGAGGAAACACCCTGTGACGAAGATGGTAACGCCCTCTGAATATTTAATCAGAGAAGTAAGTTTGTCACAAGCTTTGGTATAGTCTTGGCTTTCGATATCGAATGGTGGTGGGATTTTCAGGATAGTATAGATGACCAATTTGGTTTTTCCCGAATCCGTGAGGACGTTGCAACCCGTTTTGCGTCCCGTATCTTTACGCAGAAAGGCGACATATCCGTTCATGTCAAGGATCGGGATTTGGCAATAGTAGGCGCTGGCATAAACTCATTCACGGATATCCCTGAATCAGATTTGCTGGTTGCTGACGGCGCACTCAGAGCTTGCCTGGAAAGAGGAACAATACCAGAGTTCATTGTTACTGATTTTGATGGTTACATTTCAGACTTAATCTGGGCCTCTGAGCATGGTTCCAAGGTCATTGTACACACCCATGGTGACAATCTGGCAGCCATGTACAGATATTCTTCATATATCCGGCCAATATGTGTTACATCTACATATCCCTCTGCAGGCACTTCCTGTTGGGGAGGTTTTACCGATGGAGACCGTGCATTGATGATGGCACTTTCATTAGGCTGTAAGTCGGTACAGTTGGTCGGATTTGATTTCTCCAAGATTGGAGATTATTCAGGTAAATACAGCCCAAGAAAACTGGAGAAATTGGCGTGGGCCAAAAAAATAGTAACTGAATGCATGCAGAGGTCCAACTCAGTTTCTTTTGCTTAATCAGAGACTCCTATCAACCGGATAAATGCATCTTCCAGATTATTTGCCCCGGTACTCCTTTGAATCTCATTTACAGTTCCAATGGCTAGCAGTTTTCCCTGATCGATTATGCCTACCTTGGTACAAAGACTTTCAGCCATTTCAATGATATGGGTCGAAAGCAGAATGGTACGGCCATTTGCAGCTAGATTGGTTATCCAATCTTTCAATTGTTTGGCGTACCGGGGGTCCAGACCGCTTGCCGGTTCATCTAGAAGAACTATTTCCGGATCATGGATTAGGGTCATTGCGATTGCAAGTTTCTGTCGCATTCCCTTCGAATAAGTTCCCACTTCATGATGTATCTGTTCCCCTAGTCCTAGTGAACTTGCATAGTATTTGATTCTCTGCTGTATCAATTTATTTGAAAGCTTTCGAAGTTTACCAATCAGTTCTAGAGTCTCAGCCCCTGTTAATCGGTCGTAGATTAGAGGACTTTCTGGAAGGTACCCCATCATTGATTTAGCTTTTAAAGGTGTTTTCTGCAGATTTACACCTCCAATCTGGATAGATCCTCTGGTCGGTTTCAAGAGCCCACACATCATCTTGATCGTGGTCGATTTCCCGGCTCCATTTGTTCCCAGCAATCCAAAAACCTCGCCAGCCTCTACTTTGAAGGAAATATCCTTGGCCGCAGATCTATTTCCATAGTACTTTGTCAAGCCATTAACCTGAATCATTAATCACCGACAGATGGTCTAACTTAAGACCCCTTGTCCCTTATAGTTCGGATATCCAAACTTGAGTCAAATCTTGATTCTAAATAATGAAATCAAACCGAAATAACAGTCCTCAGATTCGTCTTGATGCCTTCAATAGAATATTAGTTTCCCTCAATAATCTGGATTCGCCGGTTGTTGTTGAAGGTCATAGCGACACATTGGCTCTTAGAAGCCTAGGATATCATGGCGATGTAATCGAATTAAATGACGGTCAATCCGTACTCTCAACTGTCGAAAAGTTAGCACAGAAATTAGGGACCTCGGGAACCTTTGTGGTAATGACTGATTGGGATAGAACAGGAGGCCATTTAGCCAAGCAGTTAAAGGAATATGGCGAATCTAGTGATTTGATGCCTAACGATCAGATAAGACGTGAACTAGCCATCGCGTCCTCCAAAGACATCAGTTGTGTTGAGGAATTACCAAAACTGATTCAAACATTGAGGTCGGTTTGTGACCCGTAGTTTAAAGTTTGGTTTTCTAATGTGACCGTATGGCATTCACCAGAAGTGTTCATGAGACACTGGAAAAATATCAATTGGTTGACGGTTTTGACGTTGTTTTTGACATGGAAAAGTCTCAAGGTGTGTGGCTGCACGATTCAGTGACCCAGGAGAAATATCTTGACTGTTTCACTTGTTTTGCGTCTTGGCCTATTGGCTATAACCATCCTATGATGACTGAACCAGAGTTCTTCAATAAGATTTCAAAGGTTTCTATCAATAATCCTGCGAATTCGGATCTTTACACCAGAGAGATGGCAGAGTTCGTGGAGATGTTTGCCACCCATGCTTCCCCGGATGGTTTCAACAATCATTTCTGGGTCGCAGGAGGGGCTCTAGCCATTGAGAATGCATTGAAGACAGCATTCGATTGGAAAGCACGGAAACTTGGTCGAAAAATAGGGGATACTTGCGAAGATTTAGTAATAATTCACCTCCGTGAAGCTTTTCACGGTCGAAGTGGCTATACAATGTCTTTGACAAATACAGACCCCGTCAAGACTGGTCTGTTCCCTAAATTTGACTGGCCTCGAATTCACAATCCATGTATTGAATACGATTTGGATGGGAATGTAAGTAATGATATTGCTGCGTCGGAATCACAATCCAAGAAAGACCTGGATGCTGCATTTTCAAAGCATGGCGACAAGGTTGCAGGAATAATTGTAGAACCAATGCAGGGTGAAGGTGGCGATAACCACTTTCGTTCTGAGTTCTTTCAAATGCTTAGAGACTACTCGGACAATCACGATTGTTTACTGATATTTGATGAAATTCAAACTGGATTCTGGGGGTCAGGTAAACCTTGGATGTGGCAGCATCATGGTATCGCGCCAGATATTGCGGCATTTGGTAAAAAGACGCAAGTTTGTGGTATTTATGCGAATAATCGCGTCAAGGAGGTTGATAATAACGTCTTTACAATGTCCTCCCGAATAAATTCTACTTGGGGCGGCAATCTTGTAGATATGGTAAGGTCAAAGAGATTCATTGAGATAATCCTTCAGGAAGATTTGGGTGAGAACATCCTAAAACGAGGTGCAGAGTTTGTTACTGGACTGCGGGCTATGGCAAAGGAGAAAGGTACATTCACAAATGTTCGGGGTGTGGGATCATTGTCTGCTTTTACTCTGGATACGCCTGAGGCTAGAGATGTGATGATTGGGCGAATGTTGGAGAACAAGCTTCTTGCTTTGAAGTCCGGACCTCGTTCAATTCGTTTCAGGATGCCTTTGATAATGTCGAAGGATGAAGTTTCAGACGCACTAAGAAGGGTTGACTCCAGTCTCTAGTTCAGTTCCGCCCCTAGTTCATTTTCTACTGCTTCTATTACTTCATCCGATTTAAGTAGTTCAACCATTCGGTTGTTATCTTTGTATAGTGGTCTGTCATCATCCAGAAAGTCCACATATTTCCTTACTACTCCATGAGCTGCAGAAGTGCCCTTTCCGGACTTCTTTTCTCTTAGGTCTAGTGCTTGAGCGGCTGCCATCATCTCAATAGCTAGAACACCGTAACAATTGTCCAGTATTTTCTTAGTTTTTTGGCTTGTCGTAAGCCCCATTGAGACAAAATCCTCTTGATCCGCAGCTGCAGGTATTGATTGGTTAGCAGCAGGATGAGAGAGTATTCTGGTTTCAACAATAAGGGCATCAGCTGTGTATTGTGCCAACATCATTCCCGAGTTCAAACCTGGTTTTTTTGTTAGAAATGGAGGTAATCCCGCAGATAGGGCCGGGTTTGTCATGCGATTCATTCTCCTTTCTGAGATTACAGCCACCATACTTAGTCCAGTTCCTATCATTTCCATTGGAAGTGCCACCGGCGTGCCCTGAAAATTGGCTCCAGTTAAGACTTCTTTTTCTTCGGTCAGGAATATCGGATTATCTCCAACTCCATTCAATTCGGTCTCAACCTGCCTGATTGCAAATTCTACCGCGTCTCTTAGTGCTCCGGCCACCTGAGGGGTTGATCGCATTGAATATGCATCCTGGACTTTTTTCTTCCCGCTGAACAGTATCTCTGAATCAGTAGTAATTAAATTCAGGTTCTCAGAAACCTTTTGGGCACCTTGAAAACCACGCAACACGTGAATTCTCTTGTCATACGGTTTCATGTTCGCCATCAATGCCTCTAAAGTCATAGCTGCCGTAATATCGTGCAATTTCAGCCACTTTTTGGCATCATGAAGAATTATTGCCGCTAATGCGGTCAGTACATTGCTGCCATTGATTATAGCCAATCCATCACGCGCCTCAAGTTCCAATGGTTTTAGTCCGATACTCTTCAAAGCTGCTTTAGATTCTGTTATTTTACCATTGACAAACATTTCCCCTTCTCCCATTAACGCCAGTGCGATTTGCGACATCGGTGCTAAATCGCCACAGGCTCCAACAGAACCTTTCTCACATACAACTGGTGTAAGTCCATGATTCAATGATTCAGCAAGGTATTCAGTTACCTTTCTTCGACCTCCCGAATAGCCTTTGGAATGGACGTTAATCCGGCCACACATAGCTCCCCTGACCACTTCTATTTCCATTGGTTCACCTATTCCTGCGGCATGTGAATAGACAAGTAACTTCTGAAATTCCTTGATTTGCTCTGGCGTTAATGTAACCTCTGAGAATTCACCAATACCGGTTGTAACACCATACATTGTTTCATGGCCCTCAATTTTCTTTTCTAGCATCTTTCTACAAGACTCTATTCTTTGCCATGCCTCCTCAGTAACTTCTACTTGGTGTTTATTTCGTGCGACATCAACTAGTTTATCAATGGTCAGTGATTCACCATCTAAAGTTACGGTCATTGCTTTGGAGATAATTAGCACGTTAAATAAACTACTGACTTGATAATTCCTTTTTTATTGCCTATTCATAGGGACCTGTGCCCGACTCAACAAATAAGCAAATACGAGAGCTTGGAATCGATGCTGTTTCGTATTCAAAGATAGGCCATCATTCCAAAGCTGAAAGTACCATAAAGAAAGCTCTTGAGCTCAAACCGAGAAGTAATCATCTGAACCATGAGTTAGCAAAGATTCATTTGAGATCAAAGCAATATGAAAAAGCACTAGAGATTTTACTCATATTGTCAAATAAAACAAAAAATAGGGAAATTCTATTCAAGGATATTGGTTTATCCTATTTTGGTATGGGTAAATTAGAAAAAGCACTAGAGGCTTCAGACGTATCCTTGAGTGAGAAACCGGATTACGTTGAAGCATTGGCCCTTAAAGGCAAGTCTCTTAGAGAACTTGAGAGGTATGATGAAGCTTTGGTTGTATTAGATAAGGCCCTCTCAAAGGATTCCAAGCACAGAGACGCATTATACCAGAAGGGAAAGGTCTTGTATATTATCGGGGAAAATCGTGAGGCCTTAGATTTGTTCAATAAAGTCTTAGACTTTAGGCCCAGAGATACTGAAGTACTTGCAGCTAAGGGCATGGCTCTCGATCAGCTTGGTGAATTCAAGGACGCCTCTGATTCTTTGAAAAGAAGTCTCAGTGTTGAGGATGAAGTAGTCTATAATGATCGAGGTGTAGCTCTTGGCCGTCTAGGCTATAATCACAAGGCAATTGACAGTTACCGTCGTGCACTCGCATCAAATCCTAAGTATGCAGTTTGTTGGTTCAACCTTGGAAAGGCACTTTTCAGGGTGGGTGATCTCAATGAGGCACTAAAGGCCTTCAAACGTTCCACCGAGCTTAATCCCAAAAATAGGAGTGCTTGGAACAATAGAGGTGTTACCCTCCGCCAGCTAAATAAATTGGAAGAATCTCTGGATTGTTATAATCGAGCTATAAAGTTAAGGACCAACTATTCGTGGGCTTGGCATAACAAGGGTTATGTTCTTGAATTATTGGATCGCCCACGAGAAGCTCTGGAATGCTACAAGACAGCATTAGAACACAAACCTGATTTTCTTGAACATGGTGTTGATGAATGGAACAGGTTAAAGAAGGACACTCAGAAAGCAATAGATCGTATTGAGAAAGTAATAGGTGATTGAAGTGGATGTAATAGATCTTATTGAGGCCGGAGAAGCCCTGATTGATCAGGGCAATACAGGACAAGCTTATTCTAAATTCAAGGAGGCACTAAAATTAGCCCCTGAAGATCCTCAGTTATACAATCGTCTTGGAATGTTGGAAATGTCCAGAGGCCAACCAGCCAAAGCTCAAT
The DNA here is from genome assembly GCA_963577905.1 of Candidatus Thalassarchaeaceae archaeon. Taxonomy (GTDB): domain Archaea; phylum Thermoplasmatota; class Poseidoniia; order MGIII; family CG-Epi1; genus CG-Epi1. Next base: position 2,953 of record CAUYZR010000041.1, on the reverse strand, counting down.
CTCATTTTGAAGAGGCATGCCAACTGGCGCCGGATGTTTCCCGTTATCATATGCGACTGGGTGACTCTTTACAGCAATTGGAAAAGTTTGAAGAGGCAATTCAGGCCTATGCCCGTTCACTGGAATTGGAGCCCAGAAACGCACCAGCCTGGAATAATAGGGGGTTTGCGAATTTTAACATAAATCGGTGGGACGAAGCCCTTCGCTGTTATGATGAATCAATGCGTTCCGATCCTAGTTATGCTGTGGCCTGGTACAATTATGGTTACACCCTTCAGTTATCTGGCCGTCTTAATGATTCTAAAGATTATTATCAGCGGGCAATTGAATTAGATCCTGATGATAAAATAGCCTGGAATAATTTAGCTAATGTTCATTATAACCAGGGACATTATGAGAGAAGCATAGAAATCTACAAAAAATCCATAGCATTAGATGAGAACTATGTGATTGCGATAAATAATGTTGGGAATGCCCTGGATCACTTGCATAGATATGAGGAGTCTATCCCTTATCATGAAAAGGCAATTGAGCTTGACCCTATGTTCCATTATGCATGGATGGCCAAGGGTCGGGCTTTAACGAATTTAGACAGTCCAGAGGAAGGTCTTGAATTCATAGAAACATCAATTGAATTGGAGGACCAAGATCCAGATTACTATGAGGCTTTAGCATATTGTTTTGTAGCATTAGGCCTCTTTGACAAGGCCAGACAGATCCTGAATTTAGGTTTATCAATAGATGGTCAACATGTACCTTGCTGGGTAGCTCTAGGTGGTGTCAATCTGGAATTGAATAACCATGTTCAGGCATTGCAGTGCTATGATGAGGCCGTTAGGGCTCAGGATGTCCTATCTCGGAGTCGAATGAGAGATCTGGACTGGATGGAGAAAGGGAAAATTCTTCTTGATGCTGGCGTTATACACGAAGGTTTTAGGCAATATAGTAACGCAATTAATGTTGCTTCAGGGTCTAGTCAGCCCTATTTCAAAAAGGCCGAACTTCTAATCAAAAATGATTTGATTGATGAAGCTAGAGAGATAATTTCCAGAGGTCTAGAGGTTGATCCCGAATCTATTACTGGAACAGTGCTATTGGTGAAGACAATGGATTCGGGTGAAATAATGGATAATCTGGAAAATCTAATTTCAAGGTTTCCCGAGTCGCTTCAGCTAAAGCGGATTATAGGTTCCAAGCTAGTTAGAGATGAACCGTTGAAGGCTCTTGAATTATTAGGAAAAGAAAAGTGGGAAGATTTGATGTTAAGAGTGCAATGCTACAGGTTGTTGTCCGAAAATGGGAAAGCTCTTGCAGCCGCAGTCAAATCGATAGATCTCAGGCCGGAGAACATAGATGGATGGATTGCAGCAGGTTGGTCTGCATTCGATTTAGGGAAATATGATGAATCCAGTGACTTCTTTGATTCAGCAATGGGGTGTGATATGCATTGTCCGGATGCCCTTCTTGGAAAGGCTTCTGTCTTGAAGAAAATGGGAAAAGACACTTCTCACTATAGCCAAGCTTTAGCTGTTCATGACTTGGATTTGGTTATTTAGTCGTAACTTCAATAAATATCTTTTCAATGTCCTGGGCCACTTTCTTCCACGAAAACAACTTCTCAACTCTTTTTCTACCTCTTTTTCCCATCTGCCTGGCCATTTCAGGATAATTCCACACCTTTTCTAGTGCTTTTGCCAATGCCTCAGGATCTAATGGTTCTACAATAAATCCTTCTTCTGATGAGATTACATCTCTTACTCCTGGAATGTCACTGAGAATAAGTGGCTTACCAGAAGCCATCCCTTCCAAACCGACTATACCGAATGCTTCCAGTCTAGAGGTCGACGGTAGAACCACTACATCCGTTGCAGCATAATATGCCGGTAACCAATAATCTGAGATAGGCCCCACAAAGACTATTCTATTTTCAAGTTTCATTTTTCGGGTCAACCTTTTCAGCCAGTTTAGATAAGGCCCATCGCCTACAATCAGGAGTTTCCCGGTTTCAGTGTAGTTTAGCGCCCTGATTAATATCCCAATTCCCTTATGAGGAACCAATCTTCCTACAAAAAGTGCTAATGGTTCATCATTCTCTGCAAATTTATCATGAATAAAATCTCCTTGATTCTCCGGTCTGAACCTATCAGTGTCCACGGCATTTGGCACTACACTCACATCAATGTCCCAAAGGCTTCTTGATGTGGTTGCATAACTTTCAGTGGTTGATATGACTCTGTCAGCAGCTTCTAGGGGATATTTCCCTAGAACCGTCTGGTACAAACTTACGGCCACCCTTCCAAATAGTCCCTTCAATTCTAAATCACAATGCTGAGTAATCACCAAAGGTTTCTGTGATTCCTTGGCACCCTTGGCCGCAAATCTTTCAGTAAAAGGGGGTGGCGAGTGGACGTGTACCACATCAGCATGACTCATTCTAACAAAGGATTGGATGGCCGTCACTACGGGCGTATTGTACAAATTGGCCCATTGTGGCAGTCTAGTCACTTTTATCCCCTTTATTTTTTCAATCTCCGGCATTCTACTATAGCGTGAAGTCACCACTTCTACTTCGTGGCCTAATTTTATCAAGGTTTCAGAAAGCCCCATAACATGAGATTCCACTCCTCCAAAATGAGGGTAAAAGTATGGAGTTACTTGTAGAATGTGCATCAGACTATGATACTCTGTGATTCATAGGTTCCTGAAACTAAAGTGTTGGGCCCCACTTTTACATGGTTTCCTAGAATTGTTCCAGCGTTTACAGATGCGTTTATTCCAGTGTTAACATTATCGCCTATAATTGCTCCTAATTTCCTTCTATCAGTGCTTATTTTCTTTCCTTGATGTGTAACTTCTATTATTTTCTTATCAAGTCTTAGATTCGCGATTTTGGTTCCCGAACCTAAGTTACTATTCTTTCCAATAATTGAATCCCCCACATAGTTATGGTGTG